>NZ_JAUBVE010000195.1:0-1508 GCF_036705715.1 Microcoleus sp. AT3-D2
AGCTTCATCAATTAATGACAGAAATATTTGAGCGACTGCTGCATTATTATTGCCAGGAAGTCCCAGCACTTTCTTAACTGTAGTTTAAACTAAAAAATGATTGCAGCTAAAAGTAGCCACCTTTGAATATCCGGCAAGCTGTTACTCAAAAACTCAAGAGGGAGAAGATTAAATAACTAATCTTGAATACTTTTTGCGTCGAGAAACCCGTTTTTTCACAGTGGGATAGCACGGTGCCTTGGTACGTACCTTTCCTTTTTCCCAGCCGGGGGATTTTCCCCTCTGTTTGGGCATTTTTGCGGGAGTACCAATGTCAACTAAAACCGACAACATTGATTGGGCAACACGTCCAGCGGTTAAATTAATCGTAGCAGATTGCCAAGGTAATACATTCTCAACCACTAAATCCCTAGCTAGCCAGAGTTGCCAACTCATCAATGGCATTAAATCACTCCACCGCTCGGATTGTTCGGGAGTTCTCAAGTTAGGCAAAGTCCAATGCAATCGTTGCTTGACAAATCTATACCAATGATCCACTCCAAAACGTCGTAAATATTTGAACCAGACTGTTTCTAAGGGTAGAGTTCGTTCTCCCACCCAAGCCAACCATAAGGGTGGAAACGGCTGACCATTTGACATGGGCTTCATTCTTAAGGGCGAGGATTAAATTGACTCTTTGTCCAGGGGCACGATAGAAATGTAAGTCAAGCCATTGCCTGACTCGGACTTGTCCCAAGCCTGGATGTTCGTCAATTTCAATCACAGTATCCGTTTGGAGCCATGTGGTTGGGTCGCCCGGTCTCATTTTCGGCCCATGTTTCCGTGGCCTACCGCGACCACTATAGGCTGGTGGTGCTGACCACAAACAGGCATTCCTTCGGACTCTCATTAAACAATCAGCTTGAATATCTGCTATCGCCAGTACCCAATTTGCATTCCCATATTCTCTCGCTAAAACTGCTAAGACTGGATTGATGCTCTGTTCACAGAAAAGTTTGAGTTGGGAAGCTGCTTGAAGTATGGGTGAAGACCCACTACTAATTCTTTCATGGAGCAGGGGTAATGCCCAACTTCCTTGTGCTTCTGGTATCCACGCAATTGTACTGTACCCCTGTCCAACAATTACGCCATTCTGATATTCATGGGTTCTCTCTTTTAAGGTTTTGGCATCGGGTCTCGCCCATGCAGTGTGGTCAATTGCCACTAATATATGTTCTGTTGCGGGTACTTGCTGTTCTAATTCCTCAAGGGTACAGCATCATCAGTTTTTTCCGGTCTGGCCTACAGTCTTGCAATGCTTCGTAAATACGCTTGCCATTGACGATTGAATAGCGGGCTGAGTGAAAATTCTGCCAAACAGGCCGCATTCGGGCGTGGTCATCACTGCATCCATCAGCTCGAATGTGGCATCTTTCGCGAGTACCAATAATTCGTAAGTAGTTAGACAGAATTAATTACACAAATACATAGTAGAATGATATTCCAGGCAAAATTATGAGTTAATTAGA
>NZ_JAUBVE010000196.1:0-1504 GCF_036705715.1 Microcoleus sp. AT3-D2
TTTTGTTACCTCTGTGGAAAAAATCCTGAAAGAATTTGGAGAAAACTATGTAATTAATTTTGTCTAGCTACTTATCTAGCCGAAAACAACCTAAAACCCTATCAGGGATTGAAACATCGGCGGTATGCGAGTATCTTAGCAAGGAATTAAACGCCGAAAACAACCTAAAACCCTATCAGGGATTGAAACATTGCACTAATTGACAGACTTTCATGTAATTCTTGCCGAAAACAACCTAAAACCCTATCAGGGATTGAAACTAAGCTGAACAGCGGCGCTGGTGGTGTAGTTGCCGGGCCGAAAACAACCTAAAACCCTATCAGGGATTGAAACCTTGCAATCTCTCTGCTGACAAGTCCTTCTCCAGCCGAAAACAACCTAAAACCCTATCAGGGATTGAAACGAAAAAGCTGGATTGAGTCGTGGTAATTATGTGCCGAAAACAACCTAAAACCCTATCAGGGATTGAAACTAAAGGTGTCCTTTAACTCTAGCGCGTCAAACTCTGCCGAAAACAACCTAAAACCCTATCAGGGATTGAAACTTTTCCACTTAACTTGAGCGCAGAACCTGCGCCAAAGAGCCGAAAACAACCTAAAACCCTATCAGGGATTGAAACCGGTTTGGCTGTTAGTTACTCTCAAGTTATCTCCGAAGCCGAAAACAACCTAAAACCCTATCAGGGATTGAAACTTTCCAGGTGCGTCGAGTTACGGACTTTTGGGGGAGCCGAAAACAACCTAAAACCCTATCAGGGATTGAAACTTCATGGCGATCGCCTATCATCCAGCAATCGGATAAGCCGAAAACAACCTAAAACCCTATCAGGGATTGAAACATATACTCCAGCGGTGAAAGCGCTAGAAAGGATGATGCCGAAAACAACCTAAAACCCTATCAGGGATTGAAACTGGCCGTTGTCCGGTTGGTTTGGCTCCCTCTGCCTCTTGCCGAAAACAACCTAAAACCCTATCAGGGATTGAAACGGGAACGGCGTTGAGAGTTTCTTCTTCAAAGTCCAGGAGCCGAAAACAACCTAAAACCCTATCAGGGATTGAAACATTGCTGAGATAATTAGGGTGGCGACAGGGCCGAGAGTCCAATCAGGCCGAAAACAACCTAAAACCCTATCAGGGATTGAAACGTTGCATAGCTTATGACTCCTCAAGAAATTCACGCCGAAAACAACCTAAAACCCTATCAGGGATTGAAACCATCCCGGCGCGGGGGAGGGAGAAATCAAGATTGTGCGCCGAAAACAACCTAAAACCCTATCAGGGATTGAAACAATTTCAAACTGCACTTGAAACGGCTTGGTTACGCCGAAAACAACCTAAAACCCTATCAGGGATTGAAACTTTGATTTATGAGCTGAAAGCGATGAGAGATTTTCGCCGAAAACAACCTAAAACCCTATCAGGGATTGAAACCCACATTCCGCAGATGTCGGTCGGATTTCTTTATCAGTTGTGAAAACTTGGAAGCCAAACGCTTTTAGGCTGAA
>NZ_JAUBVE010000197.1:0-1469 GCF_036705715.1 Microcoleus sp. AT3-D2
CTGTAGTTTAGACTAAAAAATGAGCGCAGCTAAAAGTAGCCACCTTTGAATCTCAGGCAAGCTGTTGCTCAAAAACTCAAAAAGTAGAAGATTAAACAGCTAATCTTGAAGACTTTTTGCGTCGAGAAGCCCGTTTTTTGACAGTGGGATAGCATGGTGCCACCGTCCGTACCCTTCCTTTTTCCCAACCGGGGGATTTTCCCCTATGTTTAGGGATTTTTGTGGGAGTACCAATGTCAACTAAAAGCGAAAACATTGATTGGGCAACACGTCCAGGGGTTAAATTGATAGTAGCAGATTGCCAAGGAAGTCTATTCTCGATTACTAAATCTCTGGCCAGCCAGAGTTGCCAACTCATCAATGGCATTAAATCACTCCAACGCTCGGATTGTTCAGGGGTTCTCAAATTAGGCAATGTCCAATGTAATCGTTGCTTGGCAAACCGATACCAATGATCCACTCCAAAACGTCGTAAATATTTGAACCAGACTGTTTCTAGAGGGAGAGTTCGTTCTCCCACCCAAGCTAACCATAAGGGTGGAAATGGCTGACCATTTGACATGGGCTTCATTCTTTCTACCAGGATTAAATTGACTTTTTGTCCCGGTGCACGATAAAAATGTAAGTCAATCCATTGTCTAACTCGGACTTGTCCCAAATCTGGATGTTCATCAATTTCAATTGCAGTATCCGCTTGAAGCCATGTGTTTGGGTCGTTGAGTCTCATTTTTTGCCCGTGTTTGGGTGGTCTGCCGCGACCACTATAAGCTGGTGGTGCTGACCACAAGCAGGCATTCTTTCGGACTCTCATTAAACAATCAGCAAGAATGTCCGCTTGCGTTAGCGCCAGTACCCAACAAGCATTTCCATATTCTCGATCTAAAACTGCTAAAACCGGGTTGACACTCTGTTCACAAACCAGTTTGAGTTGGGAAGCTGCTTGAAGTATGGGTGAAGACCCGCTACTAATTCTTTCATGAAGTAGGGGTAATGCCCAACTTCCTTGAGCTTCAGGTATCCAGGCAATGGTACTGTACCCCTGTCCAACAATTACACCCCTTTGATATTCATGGGTTCTATCTTTTAACGTTTTGGCATCTCGTCGAGCCCATGCAGTGTGGTCGATTGCTACTAATATGTGTTCTGTTGGGGGTGCTTCTTTCTGTAATTGCTCTCGATACAACTCCATCAGTTTTTTTCGGTCTGGTCTACAGTCTTGTAAGGCTTCATAGACGCTTGGCCATTGACGCTTGAATAATGGATTGAGCGAAAATTCTGCTAAACACGACGCATTCGGAGTGGTCATCACTGCATCCATCAGCTCGAATGTTGCATCCTTGGCTTTCAGTAATAAATCGTATGCTGCTTGACGAAAGTCCTTTAATCGTTCAGTGTTCATTTAAGGAGTGGATAGGTTTTCTTTTTCACCCTCATTCTCTCCTGGCGCGGTGGCTCTAGTTCTTCTTTTG
>NZ_JAUBVE010000198.1:0-1423 GCF_036705715.1 Microcoleus sp. AT3-D2
CAAACCTTTTAAGTGGACATATAAGGGTAAAGTCTTGGCTGTTTAATAGTCTGTGTATTTACGCCGAGCTGTACTAGTTGAGCAATTACGATTTCCAGTGACCGTCTGAGTAAAGTGCAGCCTCTGCCTTCTGTACAAAGTTTTGCAGTGCAACTGGTGCAGTGTCTGGGATGTAGTCATTCTTACTACTGTCATACTTCTGGCATACTACTTCTTCTCGCGTGCGCGGGTGAGGAGTTAGAGAATTTAGTATGTTTTGAGCGCTGAGTTTTTTGTCCTCAATCCAATCTTTGACATCTAATCCCTGACTTTTTGGCAAATTATCCCAAGCCCAGGAGTCGGGGTAACAGTAAAGCCACTGAGCACCTGGAAAGTGTTCAGAAATTTTAGCCGCGTCCTCAACTCCTGGTATGTCGCGGTCGGGGCAAATAACAACCTTTGCACCTTGTAAATCGCTTGTGTCAGTGATTCGCCATTTACCCATGCCGCCGATGCTGGTGGTAGCGGCCAAACCTAAATCCCAAAGAGCATCCGCACACGACTCGCCGTCAACAATGAAAATCCAGTCGCCGTTTGCGATCGCCTTTTGGACATCGGCACGGCAGTAAACCGGGATACTGGCACGTTCAACCTTGCCCAAACCCATCACCCAGTCGTTTTTGTTTTTGTCCCAGTGCTCCTGCTTGATATCCTTCTTGCGTCCGTTGCCAAAATCAATCCGTCGCACCCTGGCAAGTGGGGAGCCATTTCGGTTGGGGTAGTGGAAGTAGTGAGTACCTGCGGGACGGATGGCTTTCTTTTGAATTGGAGCGTAGAAGATGTGACCGTCTGCATCGGACTTACTGGTAACTTCCCAACCCGTAGCGGGCGGTTGGTCACGGTTACAGACTGATAAATCGCCGATGGAGTAGCACCAGTCAGACTTGCCACAGTGCAGGCAAGGATTGTCTTTGCTTACACGAACAAGATTTCTACGGGTGCTTGAAGTTTGCCCGTCATTCGAGTTAATATTGGGGGACATAATGATTTGTCTCGTCTTTCTAAGAGATGAGTGAATTACCTAAAACCGCTGTTATCGGGTTCCAATCGAAAAAGGCAGCGGTTTTTTGGTGTTTGTGGGTTTTGAGATATAGCTAAAATTTGGAACCTAGCTCTTGTTCACCAAAAAAAAGTATGGTGAAAAAAGCCAGTTTCCCCGTACCAATGGGTTCTTCAGCTTAGGGTTTGTAAATTGGTGTGTTGCATCCTTGGTACGCGCAGCCTGCGTAGCTGCCAGTTTCCCGGACTCTGCTTAGATCCGCCCTCCCGCATGACTCTACTTTGGAAAGATTCCCGCAGAAATTTGCTTACTGTAGTTTAGACTAACCAAAGATGAGAACGGTGGCAAAAGAAGAACTAGAGCCACCGCGCCAGGAGAGAATGA
>NZ_JAUBVE010000199.1:0-1401 GCF_036705715.1 Microcoleus sp. AT3-D2
TACTGCATTCTTCTGGATGATGCTCCATTACTTCGCTACATTCTTCTATGGGGTATAAGTCCCGGCTATTTCCTTTATGACCAGGCTGCCCCCCTCGCTTTTTACCGCTTTTTGTCTTTTGCGGCTTTTTGCCAAATCCCGGTGGGTCGCAAGATGGTGGTGATGATGAGTTTTCTGATGTCCGATTAATTTTTTCTAATAACTGTTGTTGAACTGTCAGGACTTCGGTTAGTTTCTTTTCCTGTTGTTCTATTTGCTGCGCCATTGCCTCCACCAGTTTTTTGACACTGGTTGGAGTTTTCCCCCAATCTTCTGGGGGTATCTGCTCTAAGTGGTTGACGCGCTTTTCTTCCATGTCACTTAATTTATCAGATTTTCTCCGCTTTTTGGGCTATTTCTCTTCTACCCCCCCTGAACGGTTACCAATTTTTAGAGTTACCCAATGGCATTCCTCATCATGATACGTTTCGTAGAGTTTTTGAAAAATTAGACCCCAAAATTTTAGAACAGAAGTTAACTCAGTGGGTTCAAAAATTTATCGGGTCAGTTGTTAACCAAGTTATCCCGATTGACGGAAAAAGCCTTCGGGGGTCTTATGACCGAAATCAGGGCAAAAAAAATTTACATTTAGTGACAGCGTGGGCTTCGGAAAATCGTTTAGTCCTCGGCCAAGTTAAGGTAGATAGCCATTCCAATGAAATTACAGCGATTCCAGCCTTATTAGAATTAATCGACGTAACCGGCGCCATTATTACGATGGATGCAATGGGGACTCAAACGGAGATTATTAAACAGATTGTTCAGAAAAAAGCTAATTATGTAGTTTGCTTAAAAAGTAATCATCCGACTCTTTACAATCAAGTGAAATCTTGGTTTGAGCTTCAATCAAGTCGCCAATTTACTGGAGTTAAAATGACGGATTACCGTCAAGTAGAAAAAGGGCATAACCGGATTGATAAAAGAAGAGTTGGGGCCATTCCCCTTTCCGAATTTGGAGGTCTTTATAATCAACATAAATGGGCGGGACTCCAGACCGTTGTTATAGTCGAACGGTTTCGACAAGAGTGGAATGGAACCTCTCACGAAGTCCAGATTTATCTAAGTTCTTTAACCATAGATGCTCAAAAACATAGTTCTATTATCCGGGAACATTGGAGCATTGAAAATAAAGAACATTGGGTTTTAGATGTGACTTTTGAAGAAGATAAATCTCGTATCCGAGCGTTTAATAGCCCTCAAAATTTGGCGGTACTCAGACGGATGGCCCTTAATGCCCTCAATCAAGAAACCACCCTATCGCGTAGCTTGAGACAAAAAAGGAACCGGGCAGCGATGAGTGAGGACTACATGATGCTTATTCTCAAATCCTTGTGTCAAGCCTGATTGAGATGCTCTTACCCT
>NZ_JAUBVE010000200.1:0-1382 GCF_036705715.1 Microcoleus sp. AT3-D2
GCAGAACGTTCTTTGCTCCTCGGCTGTGACTAAACGTAAGGTATCTGGCGGTTCCCGGTCAATGTCTCGGTTTGAACTGAGATCTTGCACCATTCTCAATAAGCCCTTGCATTCTGTACCAAAATGTGAAATAAAGGGCGTATAAACAATCTGATAAGTTAATGTTAACCATCCTTAATTACGCCCAAGCATTAGTCTATACCTTGATGGATTTAATGCCAAGCAAATATCAACAAAAAAGTCTGCGAGCCTTGCTAGGTCTATTTTTGGAAGCAACAGGACAAAGTTTACCTCAGCATTCTCAAACAGTAAGTGCCAGCGCGATTAGTCGCTTCCTCAATCATTACAAATGGTCAGTCCGGGCAGTAATTAGAGTTGTGCGGGCAGAGATCATCAGGCAAGTAAAAGCCGAAAGAGGGCTTGGGAGGCGACCAATTTTAACTGTAATTTTGGATATGACTACCTTGGAAAAAGTTGGTAAGTTCTCAGGGTTAGGGAAACTAATTAGAGTCTACAATGGTAAACGAGGATTGCACCTGTTAGTCCTCTACATACTTGTGGGAAGAAGTCGAGTACCTTGGGGGTTCCGAGTCTATCGGGGCAAGGGAGAGTTGGCGCCAATAAAACTTGGTCAAAGATTGCTAAAAACTCTGCCAAAAACCTTAACAGCACATTATGAAATTCGAGTATTAGGTGATAGCGCATTTGGCAGTATAGAAATGCTCAACTGGGTAAAAAAACAACCACGTACAAGTGGTATTTTTGGGATTAGGAGCGATCGGAGGTTGGCAGATGCGCGGCAGGTAAACCAAGGACTACAAAGGGGTCAGCAAGTAGTGCTGCAAGGATTAAACTTTCCCGTCACCCTGTCTTGGTATTGGCTCAAACGGGATGATGGCAGTCTCGAAAAACGCTTTGTAATTTCGACAAAACCTTTATCTGCTGTCTACATTACTCGACTCGGTAGAAGACGTTGGCAGATTGAAGGATTCTTTAAGACTGTGAAACATCGGTTTGGTTTGCATCGGTTTGGACAAAGCACTTTATTGGGAGTTTATCGCTGGCTAGTATTATCTTTTATTGCCTACTTTCTCGCCTTCTGGGCATATCTAGCATCGGGAAAAACTACCTTGCCAGATTGGGGAGAGGCGGCGCTACTGGCGAGAGAAACTTTGTTGGCATCTCTAGTAGTTTTGGGGCTGTTAATTAATATCGATCGCACCCAGAGTTTAGCTCGTCAGCAGGGTTTTGACATCACTGTTAGTGGTTGGCAGTATGGCTAATTGAGAATGGTGCAAGATCTCAGTTTGAACAAACTGCTGATTTGTTATCCGTGATTCAAACTTGTCGGTTTCAAGGTAAAAGCGCAATGACTTTTTTCC
>NZ_JAUBVE010000201.1:0-1372 GCF_036705715.1 Microcoleus sp. AT3-D2
ATTAATAATTAAATGGGGTCGCAAAATCAAAAATAAGGGCAATGCTTGTATCACAGTTTAAATGTGCAACAGCTTATTTATCACCGTACTCACCGGAATTTAACCCGATCGAACATTTATGGTGGGAATTAAAGGCAGGGCTCAGGAGATTTGTACCTCGAAGTGTACAGATTGTGGAAAAACTCTTGGAATTGGGAGTGAAATTATGTTCAAGTAAGCAAATCGAAAATTATTTTGCTCACTGCTGTTACTGTACCTCTTAGTCACGCAAAGTGCTGTAAGCTTACTATTCTGTCGGATATGCTCTGTTTATAGTTTTCAAATAACCAGAGCTGTTGCCGATAGACTTCTGTGAGGACGAGCAACGTTTTATATTGCTTTTTATTCAGACTTTCTAGGGTTGCACCTAACTCGATTAGCTGTTGAATATGACCGAGGTTTCTTTTGATGTATTGGAGTTGTTTTTGATTGCCTGTCTTTGTTTGTTGCGAGTGGGTCGTTTTTGTTTGGCAATTAACAAGTAATCTTTTCTGACCTGATTCCGGTAGGTTCTTGGTTTATTTTTGATTTGATTTTTTAGAGGTTTATAGAGGATGTCTATAATTTTTTCGGTGTGAACTCTGGCTTTGTTTAATAGTCCTAAGTCGGTCGGATAACTAATATCGGCTGGGGCCGAGGGAGCGTCTATGATTAGTTTTCCGTGATTTAGTGACTCATTTTTGCCGTCCGAATCTTTTTTTTTCAGGTTTGGCTGGCGTGAGTTATCGCATTTTTTCGACCAGGCGTTCGTTGACTTTATTAATTAGGTTCAGACTAATCCGTTGCCTAAAGTGAACTAATAGAGATGAGTCAAATGCGAGTTCATTACTGTAACTTGATTGACCGATCAAGTATTGTAGATAGGGGTTTTCCCGGATCTGTTCTACCGTTTCGCGGTCGCTAATTCCTAATTTTTCTTTGATAATTAATGCCCCTAATGCCATCCGAAATGATTTGGTGGGTGCGCCCTTTTCTGTGGGGAAGTTTTCAGCATATTCTGATTCAAATTCTGACCAGGGTATTACTTGGGCCATCTTTATCCAACGGTTATCTGCTGACAACTTTCCACATGAGGGAAGTTCAAAGTCGGAGGGTGAGGAAGGAGCAAGCTCAGCTTTTCGGTACACGATTACATATGGTGATGCACGGGTTTTGATCTATTTTAACCGTTTTTCTTGCACTTTACTCTTGATCGCACGAGCGAAACTTTTGGCCACGCAATATGTGATCGATTATTCAGCAAGCCCTATTTATGATCCGGGAGCATCCCGGTTTTGCAAAAGCCTCAAATGGCCAAGAGGTCGTTGAGGTAAGCACAACGAAGTTTTAGCAT
>NZ_JAUBVE010000202.1:0-1353 GCF_036705715.1 Microcoleus sp. AT3-D2
TTAAATGGCTTAATTGGTAGACCGCCAAAAACTGCACAACAAGTATAAATACTTATTGCAAAAGTGACATGCTCCCATGCGATCGACCATGCAGTTGGGAAACGCAACCTGTTCAGCAATCCAACGTCCTAACTCTGGATCGCGCATTTCGGCAAATGTCGTTAGCATTTTCCGCACCATGTCGCCGTTGCCCTGGATATTGTCGCAGGACAAGACTGTAAAGGGTGCCAACCCCTGTTTACGCCCATCTTCACCGATGGCTATTTCTTGCTCTAGCGAGGACAAGACTGTAAAGGGTGCCAACCCCTGTTTACGCCGCTTTTCGAGTGCGGCTGTCAAAAAACCGTATGTCCCAAGTGGTTGGCTGGGATGTAGCAAATCGTGCTGCATCGTCGGGTGGTTTACATCGAAATTGCCACTTCCTTCAATGTAGTAGTAGCCGCTTTCAGTGATCGTTAGAGTAACGATTCGGCATTTGGGATCTGCTAATGCTTCGATGACTGCTTGACGATTGTCTGGTGCAAACAGGTATCGAGTGATTGAGCCGATGATGCGAGCGTGATCGCCTTCTTGTGATCGCTCAACTAAGGTATACAAACAATCTTGGGATTGAAGCGCATCCCGCATCCGCCTGTCATAGTCATAGTCCAGCAATCCAACACCACAGATTCCCCAATCACTACCAGGATGCTGATGGAAATAATCATCGAGATAAAGCACTTGGTGCGATCAATGAAATCCACCAACCCCAATATGCACAATTCCATTAGTAATTTGATGGCGATCGTACTTGGGTACGCGCACGTTTCCAGGTAAACGAGACAGGGATGCTTGATTCAGCTTGATTGTTGAGCCGGTGCTGGTATTGCTGTTCATCTTAATTTATGACCTTGTGATGACGGCTTATTATCAGTATTGCAGGATGGGTGAAAAAGGTGGAGTCTATTTTGGCTGCTCTGCATGGCAAGTCGATCGCAAAACCGATCGCCGATGAAGTTGTCGCCCAAGCTATTCTTGAGAATATCTAACTTTTCAGGGGTTGCCGATCGCAGATGAAAAGACAACCCAGGCCCCCACTTCTTTGTTGAAACCCTGATTGCCCTGAATCAATTTGATTCAGAAGTCGGGGATCTGCCGGGAAGCATAATAAAGTTCGGTACATCAACTCATCGTATTCGGTAAACCCCTATGGTTCAAAACGTTGTGATTATTGGAGCGGGCCCGGCTGGACTGCTACTGGCGCATTATTTATTGCGTCGTGGCAACTACCATATTGATATAGTCATTTCAAATAAATGTGAGACAGAGGCAAGATCATGATAAAATCGATAAAAATAGTTAATTAAAAAAAAA
>NZ_JAUBVE010000203.1:0-1329 GCF_036705715.1 Microcoleus sp. AT3-D2
TTCATTTTTTTATTGTCACAATCAAGTATTGCATATAATTGTATCATAGTCTTGATAATGATTTAGGATTGCTATATCCAAAAAATAATGATACCAACATTTTACCAGACTCATTTAAAAAAACAACTGCCAAAAGCTCAGTTTCTTGTAATGACAACTTTGCTATCGGTGATGCAATCAGAAAAACAAGTGAGATTAGAACGACTGGCACGGGTATTCCCTTATCCAATTACAACGGAAAGTCGGCGCAGAAAACTACAAAGATTTCTGGATTTACCCAATTTAACTATCTCATTAATTTGGTTCCCCTTAATTACTTATTGGTTGACCACTTATTGCCCCATTGGTACTCGTTTATCAATCGCCATCGACCGCAGTCAATGGGGGTGCATAAATCTCTTTATGGTTAGCCTGATCTGGGAGCGAAGAGCAATTCCATTATACTGGTCACTATTGCCCAAATTGGGAAACAGTAGCTTCGAGTCACAGACTACCAATTTACAGCAAGTTTTACCATTATTTTCATCAGATAAACTCATCGTTTTAGGAGACCGTGAATTTTGTTCTGTTGATTTGGCAAACTGGCTTAAGGAAAAGGGTGTGTTTTTTTGCTTAAGACTGAAAAAGAATCTTTGTATCGAAACAGAACATTTAGTTTGGCAACGGTTGGATGAATTAGGAATAGTACCCGGAACTTGTTTGTATGTTCAAGGAAAAAAAGTGAGGAAAACTCTACCTACTACCGGGTTTGAGCTTGCTTGTAAGTGGAAAAGGAACTATGGGAAATATCAAGTTAAAGAAGCCTGGTTTATTCTCACGGACTTAGGCTCATTGCCAGCAGCGCTCAATGCTTATAAGCAGCGGATGGGCATTGAAGAAATGTTCCGAGACTGTAAAACAGGAGGCTACGATCTGGAAGGAACAAGCCTCAAGGGGAACCGACTTATTAACATGATTCTGCTCATGACACTGGCGTACACTTGGGCAATATTTCAAGGCACTGAACTGAAGAAAAAGCAGGTACAAAAATATGTATCTCGTCGCAAAGAACCCAAGAAAAAATATCGCAGACGGAGTACATTTGGTGTTGGTAAGGATGGAGAAAAGTGGGTTAATTATCTAGAACAATATTCTTTGGAGGTGGAACAGTAAACGCAAGTTAACTCCTTCTAAGCGCCGCTTTTATCAACAAGGTATGCGGGCTGCAACCCTTATAAAATCTATCTCGTAGACCTCTTTGTCACCCCCCCAGCAATTAGGTACAGTAGTAGAGGTGGTAAAAAAGAGAAAAATGAAACCCTACTCCCTAGATATGCGTCAAAAGATCGT
>NZ_JAUBVE010000012.1:0-95091 GCF_036705715.1 Microcoleus sp. AT3-D2
ACTGTAATTAACTCATAATTTTGCCGGAAATATCATTCTACTATGTATTTGTGTAATTAATTGTGTCTGACTACTTATTGGCTCCGCGAAAGCGAGAAGTTGTCAGTGTCAATCCATCGGGTGGGTCGGCATCCGTCAGATTAACCTCACTCAGGTTGGCAAGGTCAAAGATGGTGTTGCTGAGGATAATGTCTGTGAAATTAGTCGATTCGTCGAATTGAGCGCCGGTAAAGTTCGCATTGATCAACAAGGTTCCATCCAGCTCAGCACCCTGGAATTTGGCATTGGTCAAATTGGCGCCCGTAAAGTCAGCCGCTTTCAGCTTAGTTTTATAGAAATCAGCACCCGTAAAGTTTGCTCCTCTTAGGTTCGGTCGCTCCGACTGTTCGCCGCTGAGATTGGCCTCATGGAGAATGGCATTGCTCAGGTTGGCGTTGGACAGGTTGATGAATTTTGTGCTGATCAGCGACAGATTTACTCCTGTTAGGTTGGCGCGACTGAAATTGACGTTTTCTAAGGTTGCTTTATAAAAATTCGCCGGTCCAAAGCTGGTATTGGCAGCAAAGATGGCATTCGTTGCATCTACATTCAGCAGAAATGCCTCTTCAAAGTTAGTACCTCTGAGTTGAGTGGAAATACCTTGAGCGTTGCGCCTGAACAAGACGTTTTCCAGTCGGGCTTTGAAGAATGTGGAACCATTCAGGTTTTGCCCACTAAAGTTATTGCCGACCAAGTTTTGATTGCTAAAGTTTTGCGCTACCATTTGTAGTTACCAAAAAGTGAAAACTTATGTTTTGAAGAGCATGAAACAATTGGTCTGGACTTTAGACTCAAATATTTTTAATAGCTGAATCTGGCTACATCTTATGAGAGCCCCAAATTTTCAACAACCGGCAAAGGCTCTTCTTTACACAATCTTTAAAAAAAAGTACACTTTTATAAAGATTGTGTAAATTTATTCTCAGAAAGTATAAACCTTTATAAGAAAATCCCGTATTTTTACTGAAAAAGCACAAACTGATTCTGACTATTCGCTGTTATACCCTTCGTCAGGGCAACGCTCTTGACTCCTGAATTCTGCTGTAAGTGCTGCGGGTTCTGGGTATACTGTTTTTTATTCAAAACTTACACAACTGGCACAATTGGTAGGGTTGCCCGAAACCTGAAAGCCTTGATAATCGAACAATAACAACGAGGTCTGACGCACCATACAAGTTGACATAAGTGTGACAGTTGCGTAAGTTTTATGAGCTTTATCTAAGGGCGCTCGATAAGTTTATATACTTACCGATAACTATCGGTGCGAACATCCCAAGTAATTGTGAGTGGCTCTAACAATTTTTGGCATTGCTGCTGCTAGAGGATAGAGAGCCAAACTCGCCAACCCGCAGGCAACTAGACTATTTTTTTCTGATAATTTTGTAATTTAAAATACAGAATTTAATAGATAATTGTGGATTTAAAAAATATCTCGATCGACCTGCAATTCCTGGCTTGAACCACGATCGCATTCGGCAGCTTCTGCCCTAACCAGTGGCGCAGACCAAGCACCCATAACCCCCGCACAAATCGCCTGATTAATCCCCACCAGCGACATTCCCGCACGGCTGACCAAAGTATTCAATTAGCGGTTAAACTACTGCACAAAAGGCACTCCCAGCAAGCGATAAAAAGTAATCAAATTAGGCAAATTCATAATAGATATGACTAAGGCAAACTGGCACATTAAACAAAGGTATGTAGTTGCGCTTTAGCGCTCTTAGCTTAGGAAAGAGCGCCCAAGCGCAACTACATACATAAAATTGAATCCTATTTGTGACAGGGCCTTAATCCTAATAGAAAGAAGTTCGGCAACGCGCAGTGTAAGGGATTTAACGGATGTAACAGATATCCGGAAGAAGTCAGAAGTCGCTCCTGCTATTCATTAACTGTCGATCCAGTTCTATGATATAATCTCTGCCGTAAGATTGATTTTCTAATCCTTGTACCAGATTTTCTGGCAAATCTTGGGCAATTTCACTGCTACAGGAACCAGCAGCTAAAGCAATAGTTGCTACTGTATCGACATCACCCGAAAAAGCAATGCAATCTTGGAGCAGTTTGCTCATACTATCATTTCGCATAACCGCAGTAATAGCTGCTCTAACACAGACCAAACCTTTAACGCTGACTTGTCCTTGCCAAGGTATCGACCACTCACCAGGGACGTGCTTTTCTAGAAAACTTCCCAAATTCTTCTTTACACCTAGCTGATAAATAAAATAATGGGACATCAAAGCGGCCGCTATAGCTGCTTTAATACCATCGGGAGTGTTGTGAGTAATTGCAGCTTGAATGGTAGCATTTTCGATGACTTTTTCAATAGTAGGAAAAATGCCAATGGGCCCGGCTCGCATCGCCGATCCGCTTTTATCGCTAGCGGAGTGAATTTTTTCTAAGAATTCTTTTCCGTCTTGAACTTGTAGCAAAAAATTGTAAAATTTGCCAGCATAACCAAATCGCCGATCACGGTGAAAAGCTGCAACAAATTTGCTGGCTAAAAGTTCCGGCGTCCAAGGTTCTCGGCTGACGATAGCTTCTGCGACGGCTAAACTCATCTGCGTATCGTCTGTGTAACATCCAGGCTGGATATCGTGACGGGGATGCTGGATGTAGCCGTTGAGATTGTTGTACATTGCGATCGTCTGGTGGTCAACAAATTCAAAACCCGCACCATAAGCGTCACCAATCGCTAATTCTATTAACATATATTTAATCATTTTCCAACTATTTAATCCCCTGTTTTTCCCTAAAATTTAAAATCCAAAAACAACCCAAAACAGCAAGTCTATTAACACGCACCGTTTTTACTCAAGACAACCAAAATTGTTTTGCAAATCAGAGTGATGTCGTAGACAACCGACCACTTGCCCTGATAGTCGAGATCCATCTGCACAATATCGTTAAAGTCTTTAACTCCAGACCGTCCGTGGACTTGCCACTCCCCAGTCAGCCCGGGTTTGACATTTAAACGTTGCCAGTGAAAATCGTCATAGGCAGCAACTTCATCAGGAGTGGGCGGTCGAGTTCCTACCAAACTCATGTCGCCGACTAACACGTTCCAGAATTGAGGCAACTCGTCCAAACTCGTACACCGCAAGAAACGGCCGACGCGGGTAATTCGCGGGTCATTTTCATTCTTAAAAATGTGACCCTTGGCTTGGTTGCTAACTAAATGTTTGAGCTTTTCTGCATCGACAACCATCGATCGAAATTTCCACATTCTGAAATGTCGCCCTTTGAAGCTGCAGCGGACTTGACTGTACAGCAGCGGGCCCCGATCGTCCAACAGCATCGCCACGGCCACCGGCACCGCCACCACTGCAGCAATTGCCAGTCCCAGCAGCGATCCCAAAATATCGATCGACCGTTTTACCTTGCTCGTTACGGATCGGTGATGCTGTTGTTTTGATACACAGACTTTGTAAGTAAATACTTGAAAAAATAAGGACAGCATTTCTGATAATGATGATTTCGACGAGGCACCCATCGGCAATTTCATATGATTTGTCTCAACTTTAACGATCTCTTACGTCCATCTTATTAGCCATCTCAAATCTGCAGAACCTGAAATGCTGAGCTTTGCACAATCTTTAAAAACCACTAACACTTTTATAAAGTTTCTATGTGTTTTCTATAAAAACGTATAAACTTTATGTAAACTTGCGTACATTTACAGAAAAAAGTTAGTCCTGGACGCAAAAAAACCTGGTTTCCACTAGGACTCTTCCCGGAAGACAGGGAGGATTCTACTGAGAAACCGGGTTTTTTGCCGTTTAGCGATAAATATCGGTGCGAACATCCCAAGCAAGCGTTAGCGGCTCTAACAATTTTTGCTGGCTGCTAGAGGCGAGTTTGCCTAAATATTTGCGAACAACAAAGGCGTGTTCGAGATTCAAACGATAACCCCGTGAGACATCTTCAAAGAAAAGCGGCTCACCCAAAATTGCTTCCCAATCAGGATTTTGTCTCGACTCCTCGGCCAACAGCATGAAATCTTCCTCCGCAGGCACAAGTCCCGCCGGCAAATTGCCTTCCAAAATCCGCAAAATCCGGGGTTCGCAGGTGCGGGTATTCACGCCCTGACGTTCCAACAACTGCAAAATTTCCTGAAAGCTCAGAGTTTCCTCACCCAAAACCTGCATTAATTCCCACAGCAGAAAAAAGTCGCTGTACTGCTGCTGCGACACATTCAAAATGTGAGGATAGAGAGCCAAACTCGCCAACCCGCAGGCAACTCGACTAAATTTTTGGGACAAATTTGTATTTAGAGATACAGAATTTAATGCAGAATTGTGAATCTCAAAAATATCTCGATCGCCCTGCAATTCGTGGTCTTGAACCACGATCGCATTCGGCAGCTTCTGCCGCAACCAGCGGGCGATCGCAGGCCAAGCACCCATACCCCCCGCACAAATCGCCTGATTAATCCCCGCCGGCGACATTCCCGCGCGGCTGAGCAAAGCATTCAATTCACGATTCAACTGCTGCACAAAAGGCACTAAAACCAGACTTTCCAAATCTTTGCGCTTCACATCCCAATGCTGCTGACCAATATCCAAAGCAAAACTTTTTTGATGCTGCAAAATAACTTTTATTTGCCTTGCCGCCTCTAACAATTGCAGACCAAAAGCAGAACCTTGTAACCGCTGCTGCAATTGATAGCGGCTCGGCAAATCTGGATGCCCCGGACGCGGCAAATCGATCGACATTCCCCAAGTTTCATTTTTAGCCAACAACTGACAGATAATATCCTGATCGAAAGCATCGCCAGCAAAACCAAAACTGTGGCAAGTAAAATCAGCACGAGTTAAATCTTGAAGATTGGACGGCAACTCAACTAAAGCTAATTCCACCGTCGCCGCCCCCGCATTCAAAATCAAAGTTCCCCCGCTAAAAGACGAAGCATTCACAGTCAGCGGTGCAGCTTCTTCACTGCCCTTAGCAGAATCCACGGCTGACGACTCGACTTCCATGCCATTTTTCACAGGAGTAACAGCAGCAAGCAAAGTGGCGATCGCATCTTCCACCACAAAAATTTGCGAACCAGAAGCCACCAGAGACGCGCCCAAAACCGCCTCCCGCAGATTAAACATATAAACATCCGACCAGCCGGCCGGAGTCCCCAAAATTACACCCTGCAACTCTAAAAGCGCCGCATCGAGAGTTTCTGGCGTCAGTCCCGAAGCCCTACAAATTAAATTAGAAACTGGCAATCCTGCAAAATTCGCCCTTGGTGCAGAATCCAAAATTTCCCCTGATTCGGCAAATTTTTGCCCCTGCTTCCTCGGGTTCAAAGTAGCCAGCAGTGCCCGCACACATTGCAGCGGCAAGGCGATCGAAAAAGCCTGCAAGGGCGACCACTGCAACAGCGGTTCGTACATCCCAGCAGCCTCCGGCTGATAAGGAATGCCCACCTTTAAAGGCAATTTAAAATTTTCCAGTAAAAATTCTCCTGCAGGCAAAGCCTGGGGTCGGAATCCCACCGACTTGACTGTCACCTCTGACCCTGGGCTCCCTGGGGCTGTTTGGGCCAGCACCGCAGCCGAGGGAATCCGAAAGCTGGCGTCTGCTGCCCAAGCCTCAGCCTGCGATGCTTTCCAGTAAATTGGGTGCAACTCGCCACTGGTGCGATCGAGCAAAGCCGCAGACAGCCCCCTGGAACCGAAATCAATGCCCAAATACCAGCTAGAATTCCGGCGTTCTGGGGATGGGGCGATCGCACCTGCTGCAGAATGCCCAGCCGAGTCTTGCTGCTGTGTCCCGGCAAACTCCCTAAAATCAGTTTTCTCCTCAACAACTCCTGCTTTACTCTCTGTCGAAATCAGGTTTTTTTTTTACTTTCTGGAGGAGTCGATCGCACTTCGTTGGTTTCGGCAGTTTCTGGAGGGGGAGAATCAGTCAAAGGTCGCTCAGTCTCGGTCAAACTAGCCAAAATCTCGTCTAGCGTCAAATTCGATTCGTCTTCCTCAGCAAACAAATCATCCTCAAGTTCGTCTTCCAAAACAAAAGGTTCATCATCAGAGGAGAGTTCCAACACATCGGAGAACAAATCCTCCAGCGTGCCGAGTTCTTCCTCTGCCGCCTCCGCAAAGGGATTGTTTGCAATGCCTTCGGGGGAACTCGCCGATAAATCCAAGCTGTTAGCGACTGAGAAATTCGATCGCCCGAAGCTAGTATTTTCCAATCCCTCCAGATTGTAGAGGTCCGCCTCCAAAAGTTCCAGAGTATTATTGTCCAAATTTAGAGCTCGATCGAGGTCATCTTCTAATACCTCGACCGGCAGCAAATCCTCGTCCGGCGAAGCTTGGATGTACCCATCATCGAGCCGCTGCGAGGATGAGTCGAACTCGCCAGTTTGAACGTCACCGGCACTCGGCACACGGGACTCGGCACTGGGGCGGTTTGGGCTAATTTCTGCAGGCGTTCTCACCGGCAAAGCTGCTGATTGAGGCACAGTAGCGCCGAACTGCTCGCCTTGGTTTTGAGCCGTTTCTAGAGTTTCTCGATCGTCCGCGTCAAGTTGCACCTCGGCGGTTGAGGCTGGTGGTTCTGAAACTTGAGGTACTGTTGATACTTGCGGTTCAAATAAATCGGCACTATCTAAAGTTAGAGGCTCTACAGAATTCCCCATTACAAAGTCTGAATCTTCATCTACTAAAATCTCTTCCAGAGATTCGCCTTCCTCTAGCAGATTTACAAACAAATCTTCGGTCATTTTTAGCGATTCGGCAGTTTCCTGATCCGTCGCCGCTTGATATTCTACGCCTTCAGTTTTTGTCTCAATTACAGTGTTTTCTACCGGGAAACTTTCGATTTGTAATTCTACTTCAGGAACAGCTTCCCCCGCAAACAAACTTGCATACAAATCCTCAATCTCTTCTTCGGTTTCTGTTAAGCTATCCTCCGAGTCACCGCCAGTAAATCGAGTTGTATTTCGAGATGTTTCGGGTGTAGAACCCAACAAATTATCTTCCAACTCCGGGAGCAAAATTGGGGATTGAATGCGATCTCGATCGCGCCTCAACTGTCTGAATTGCGGAGAAATTTCTGTACCGGCGTAGGGAAATCTGTCTTGTTCTCCGAATTCGCCGGTGCGAATTTCCTGCACCGAGTCTCCCGTCTGAGTCTCTGTGGCTGAGTGCTCGATCGCAGTATTTGAAGGGGCGGGAGCGACAGAAGATCGATCGGCTGCGGTTGGGGTGACGGTTTCGAGATTATTTGCTAAATCGATCGGTTGTTGAACGTAGGAAGACGCTTCTCGCCCCAACTGTGAGGCCAAGTGGTTGACCAAAGCCGCGAACATCGCCTCGCTCTGCTGGCTCAAACCGTACATATTTTCGAGTTCTTGTCTCAAGGAAGCTTGATAGCTTTGCAGATTTGCTTGCAAAGCCTCGAACACGATAGCCATCCTTGAATCGAGACTCATCAGCAGATTGTCAGCATGAGATTGGAACAGTTGCATTTGCTCCAACCTCTGAGCCGGCGTCAGCAACGGGTGTTCTTCTGAGGTTTGTCGGTTAAGTGTTACGTCAATAGCCGATTGTTCATCAGGCGCACTGCCCAAAGAGTATGGTACTGCGCTGCTTTGCAATAACTGATTTTCTAGGGAACTTAGAATTTGGGAGAAATCGCTAGTCAAGGTTTCTTCCAAGCGGGCAGTCAGTACCTGCAAGAATTCAGCAATGATTTGCTGTTGGTTGGCTTGTTGCTGAGCTAGGGATTGTTGCTGCTGCCGTTTTGCTTCTAGCAGTTTGATTTCTTGAATTAGAGCTTGCTGTTCTTGTCGCAGAGCTTCTATGTCTTCTTGGAGCGGCCCTGTCAGACTGGAACGCAGGTGGCTGATTTCTCCGGTTACGGCAAGCATGATTTGCTCTGCGGCTGAGGGGCCAGGGGCGGGCAGAGGCACTTTGGGTACTGGAACTGGTTGCGGGCGGACATTTGGGCGGGCGGGGGCCTTTGGGGCCGTTAGCTTTGAGTCTGAGGAAACCAGATAAGCGCGAACTCGCTCTAAAAGTTGGCGCTGGTGGACAGTATCAATCGAACCCGTCCAAGGCAAGCGGGGTGCGGGCTTGCTGAGTACCTCGTCTATCTCAGCAATCAGTGCTTGAATTTTGTACTTCTGAGAATTCAAGGGCGGAACCTCTGGGAATGCGGCTTGGGAGAAACTTTACCGAAAAAAGACTGAACTCAGGCGGCAGCGATGCCAATAGATAGAATAATCTGAATGCGAGTCCGTCAATCGATTTTAGATTTGAGATTTTAGATTAAAGAATTGAAGCATTGACCCCACGGATAAATTCGGGGGGCAAGTTTCATCGGATACAGGTTTTTTATTTCACCGGTCCTGAGTCTGCTTTCGGAATGAATCCGGGGGCTTGTATCCTGGATGCTTTCGGTCAATTATTCACTAATATTTTCTGACAACTGTTAATTAACGTTTTATCTTCGGATAACTTCTATTCCCTATGATAGGTTAGCCGGTACTTCCGCACCAAATGCCCGCTTCTATTAATTGCAAGTGCTGTCAAATTCTGCGGCTCAGGGGCGAGTTTCCCGGCCCGGAGGCTGATTCCTGCTCGGAATAGCTGCGCTCCCGACGAACTTTTGCCTTCACCCGCTTAAACGGCGGACCGCACACTGTCACGGCGAGTTTCGTTAGCATGGCGACGCGCCACTGTCTCTTCATCTTTCACCGACTTGGAAAAAACCTCAAACAATTTGCGATTTGGGATACCGAGATTCGGGATTGTCCCCGTACAGTCGGTTTGAGTAACCTTTAATCATAGCCTTTTATATGTATTCGTGGCTAGATACTAATGGTACAATAATCTTGGGGTAGCAGAAAAGTTTGCTGGGAAGTGGGCGGGTTTCGATCGCCAAGAGCGCCAGTCTTTAGGCTTGCAATGGCTGTGGATTTTGCCGATCGTGCTGACATTGGCCAGGTTTTAGGCAGTTGCTCGGATTTGGGATCTGTCTACCGTGCTTCCAGGCTTGCGATCGTGGATTCTGTCTTCTCGACAGCAGGGCCGACTGACAACAAATCTCTGAGCAGTGTTAAGCTTGTCTTCGCGAAGTGCTTTCAAAGGTAATTCGATCGGCTCAGTCGTTTGCCACATTGCTAAAATTTTGTTAATAAAATTTGCTCAGTGGTATATATCTAAAAAATTATGGTATATTCTTTAGTTTCTAGCTCCCAATCAGAGCTTGAGGCTATTAATTCCCATATTGAGCCTTTGACCGCAAAACTTTAGAGGTAAAATTGCCGATTTTAGATCCTTGTTTCTCAAATCTTGAATCTCAAATCGAATGACTCGGCTGCAAGCTATTTCTAACTGCCCAGCGCAGCTCAAGCGCATAAATTAAAATGATGGCCTCATGGAAGACCGCTTTAACACCCGAGATCCGCAGTCCAATATAAATCAATTGATAGTTTCTACTCCTTTTTTTGCAGGCTTGCCCGATCCTGTAATTGAGAGAGCAACTCTCCACATCGTTACCCGCAGTCATCCGGCAAATCAAGTGATTTTACTCGAAAATGACTGGGGAACATCAGTGTATTTTATATTGGATGGTTGGGTGAAAATTCGCACCTACAACCTAGACGGAAAAGAAGTAACACTGAATATTTTAGGGAAAGGAGAACTGTTCGGGGAAATGGCCGCGATCGAAGAAGCACCGCGATCGACAGATGTGATCACCCTAGCCCCGACACTGATCGGCAATATGCCATCTCAGGATTTTGTGCAGCTTATTCATACTGAGCCACTAGCAGGCATTCGGCTAGCTCAACTGATGGCCAGGCGCCTGCGACAAGTCAACCGCCGCCTGCGTTTGCGAGAGTCCGACAGTACCTCGCGAGTAGCAGATATTCTCTTGTTTTTGGCCGAGGGGCAAGGCAAAAAAATCATGGAAACAGGAGGTACAGAAATACCAAACCTGCCACACAGAGAATTAAGCAGCCTCAGCGGGCTGGCTCGAGAAACAGTAACGCGAGTGCTGAGCAAGCTGGAAAAAAAAGGAACTATTCAGCGCGAACGTGACGTTTTGTGCATTCCTGACCTGCACGCCTTAGAGCGTCTGTTAGTCTAGAAGTATCAGAGATTGCTAATTTGAATTAGATTCAAAAGCACTCTCTGTTACCTAACTGATATGAATGATTTCCCGCAGGAGGTAAAGCTGTGAGTTTTAAGAAAATTTTCGCCGCCTTAGATGATTCTGAACTGGGCCACCGCGTCTTCGCTCAAGCTTTAGAATTAGCTCTGAGCGATCGCGCCCAGGTGATGCTATTTAACTGCGTTACTGTCAACACCATGGGCGAGACGGCAGTGCCAATTCCGGTAGATTTGGGCATGAATGTCGATTTAATGAATCAAGCTTATCAAGCTCAACGTTTGCGGCTGGAAACCGAGGTAAAACAGGCTTCGGGTTTGCTGAAAAATTACTGCGACGCCGCAGCAAAAAAAGGATTGCAGGTGGAATTTGACTGCAAAATGGACGGCGATCCGGGGCATTGTATCTGTGAAGCCGCCGAAAACTGGGGCGCAGATTTAATAGTGTTGGGGAGGCGTGGCCGCACGGGGCTCGCAGAAGCTTTCCTCGGCAGCGTCAGCAATTATGTCGTTCACCACGCATCTTGTTCGGTTTTGGTAATCCAGGAAGTTAAAATCGAAAAATAACGCTGCTGAAAATTTTTGCTGAGAAAATCCATCTAAAATAAGACTTGCGTTCCTACCTAAACCCGGTTACTGCGAGCAATATTAAATTTGGCGGCGAGGCATCCAAACAGTGAAACCGGGAATCAGCCGTATCGGGCGCAAGTCTCGTAAAATCAATCTAAAATCTAAAATCTAAAATCTAAAATCTAAAATTGGGAATCAGCCGTATCGGGCGCCCCCGTAAAATCTAAAATCTAAAATCTAAAATCTAAAATCGGATGAGTGATTTTTTGTCAGCAGATGCTGCGTCTAATTCTGGTAGTTCACCAAGTACAAATAACGAGCCACAAACCGCCGATATTTCAGCAATGGCTGGCGATCGCACAAATCCAGATCCGGGGAAGCGCCCCTCTGGGGAAGCGCCTTTAAGGCTTGTAGAAACGGCTTTTTTGGCAAGTACCGCTAGCTTAATTTGGCTGGTAAATTATTACTTTCCGCTGGGGCCTTTGCTGCGGGTTTTTTTCCCGATACCCATCGCCCTGGTTTACTTGCGCTGGGGCAACCGAGCAGCTTGGATGGCAGCTTTGGTATCGGGTTTGCTGCTGTCGGTACTCATGGGCCCGACGCGGAGCATTTTATACGTGATGCCTTTTGGAATTATGGGAGTTGCGCTGGGAGGACTTTGGAGGCGCAAAGCGAGTTGGTCACTCTCTATTAGTGTGGGTGCTCTCATTGGTACTGTAGGCTTCTTTTTTCGGTTTTGGCTGCTGTCCGCGTTGGTGGGTCAAGATCTTTGGGTTTACGTAACGGCCCAGGTAACAGAGATGGTGGAATGGGTATTTGTGAAGCTGGGCTGGCTTAATGTACCGAGTTTGAACACAATTGGGGCGATCGCCGCCGGGATGATTTTAGTTAACAATTTTGTCTATTTATTTGTAGTGCATTTAGTAGCTTTGCTGCTGTTAGATCGTTTGGGAAATCCGATTCCGCGGCCGCCGCGCTGGGTGCAACTTTTAATCGATTATGAAGAGTAGTTATTGGGCATGGGAGATTGGGCATGGGGCATGGGGCATGGGGCATTTGGCATGGGGCATGGGGCATGGGGCATGGGGCATGGGGCATGGGGCATGGGGCATGGGGCATGGGGCATTGCTAATTGCTACTAAATAAGTCCTGACTAATAAGTAATGACTAATGACTAATATATCTCTCCTGAAAAGCAAGTCTTGAACAGGCAGGATGCCTGTTCCACAAAAATTATTGGAGAGGTGTAATAACTAATGACTAACGACTAATGACTAATGACTAATGACTAATGACTGCTAACTAATGACTGCTAACTAATGACTACTGACTAATGACTAACTATGATTGGTATTTATACAGAAATTGAACAGGGTCAGCGGTGGATCGATCGCTATCGGGGACGAAAACCGATATTTGCCTGCGTGTTAGGATTTACCGCTACTGGCTTAATTCCGGGGATTTCAGCAGCAGGAGCAACCCCGCACGATCGACAATTTACTTGTTTAGCCGATGCAGAATTTTTGTATAACGGCCCTCAACCGTCGCCCCAATATCCTTTGCCACCCCTAGAAGCGGGTGCATCACCGGTACTCATATCTCGCGCTGTAGTCGAAGCTTTGGAACTTCCGCTTTATCTATTTAATGCTGGTTTGCCCCTCCCACCTCCCGTACCTGCAATTGACTTGGGCGGCACTCCGGCAAAGTGTCTGATTTCGGGGAATGCTTTAGAACTAGAAACAGTCAAACATTTGCTCGAACAAGGATTAATTTGGGGAGCAAAATTGGCTGCTCAAACTAATGGCAGCTATTTAATTTTAGGGGAGTGCGTAGTTGGGGGAACGACTACTGCTTTGGGCGTGTTAATGGGTTTGGGTATTGCAGCGGCGGGCAAAGTTAATAGTTCTCATCCTCGCTGCAATCACGCTCAAAAATTGGCTGCGGTGACAGCGGGACTCAATAATGCTGAGTGGGAAATTGGCGGGCAAAACAGCACTCCCCTGGAATTGGTAGCGGCGGTGGGCGATCCGATGCAAATAGCGGTGGCGGCAATGGCGATCGCCGCGAGTCGGACTTGCGGGGTGCTTCTGGCTGGGGGCACGCAAATGCTGGCAGTGTACGCTTTGATGCAAGCCTTAGCCCGTGAATATGCTCTGCTATGGAGTCCCGAACAAGTCGCGGTGGGGACTACGCGCTGGGTGGCCGAAGACCCTACAGGAGACACTTTAGGACTTGCTAATGAGATCGGCGGTGTGCCTCTGTTGGCCGCGCAGCTAAGTTTTGCTGGATCTCGCTACGCGCAACTGCAAGCTTACGATCGCGGCTATGTTAAGGAAGGTGTCGGTGCCGGAGCTTGTGCGATCGCCAGTGGCTTGGCTGCAAATTGGACTCCTCCTCAACTCCTCCAAGCTGTTGAAGCTTTAGCCTCGCGGTGTGAAATTATATCGATTCCGGTTGCACCGGAATGATTGTTGACCGTTGACTGTTGACCGTTGACTGTTGACCGTTGACTGTTGATTGTTGACTGTTGACTATGAGTCAAAAAAATGAAAATTGCGCGAATTATTTGTTGACCGCAGGATTCTACTTTACGCCCGCCGATGAAGCGCGGATTTGATATTATTCCGGCCCAGCCGGAATTGATATTAAACATGAGAAAGTCCTGGAGGCAAAAAACCAGGTTTTTACTGAAAAATTGGGGTTTTCCAGCGACGAATACACTCGCCAACAGGGTTTTTAGTTTTCTGTGCGTCCAGGAATGTTAGGGCTTAAACATTAAAAATTCAGATGCGGCGATCTAGCTGCGAAGATGGTTTTCTTGCTCACCCAGCTTCGTTTTGGCTGAATAATTATATCACTTTCTGTAGCATTTTTGCTGTCAGATTTACAGCATTTTCTACACAATATCTGGCTTTGATGCAGTATTCCCCCTGCTAATTGCGGGAGATATAAAACTCTATGCAATGAATCTATAAGTAGACGAGCATAAATCAACGCAACTTGTATTTTTTTAAAATTACTACCCGCTCCCCGCTAGCAATATTTAATTAGGCCCGCCTAGATGTTGCGAGTGCATTCTTTTGGAGAGCAACTGTTCTTCCAAGGCGGCAATTCGATTGTAAGCTGCTGTTAGCTGAGCTGTTAAGCGCTGGATTTGAATCTCGGCGCTCAGCTCTTTTTCCAGGCTTTGAGAATTCTTGTCGAAGTAGCTGTCATCTAACAGTATGTCTTTGTGTTCGAGCAGGCCGTCGAGACTGCTGTAGCTTTGATAGGGCGATGTTTGGTCATTTCCTACCGTTCCAGAGCGATCGTTTCTCTGTTGCTGGGTCAGCTTCGTCTCCTTGGCAGACTCCAAGAGCTTTTCATTGAGGTTTTCTATGAGTTTGTAGAGGGCCTCGACTTGTTGGCTCAATACTGTAACTTGCTGGCGGAGCGCTTCCATACAATCATCCTTTGGCTCGTAACTTATATCTTTACATTTTAGGTAAATCTTTACATAACTTGGATTTATCACTAAATTATTTAATTTTTGACGTAATTGTTGTGTTCCCAATCCTGACGGTAGATTTAGAAAGCCAGCTTGAAGATAATCGATCGCCATTGGTGAGTCGATTGTAGATTTTAGATTTTAGGTTTTACATAGTCTTGGACACAGGAACCGGGTGGGTTAACCCCCATACTTCGTTCAAACCTTCAATCAGAGTTAAAACCTCGGGTTTCTGAGACTCGGATCGCAGAGCGTCCTATTAGATTGACTTCGCTCTCGCCAGTGCTTTCAGGATTCAGATGAGTGGATTTTTAGTTTTTTTAGTTATTAAGCTGTCACCGATTTAAAAAGGATTTTTTACTTCGGTTGTGTAAAAAGCGTCATCCAACGGCAAATGGCAGCGCTCTCGTTGTTTCGTTATAGTGACATCCTCCCACACCAAATCAAAGATTATGGTATGGGCTTCCCAACATCACTGTTGGAAGATTTCCTAGTTCTTCCCCTGCGGGATTTCGCCTCTGACGCCGACTGACTTTCATCAATCCCCGGCAGACCGACTGCATAGGCATTTTCTATTCCGCAAAGTCCTTGCGTACTAATGAGTTCTAAACCACGCAACCTAATAACTTCGGATGCTGCGTGATCTCTATCGGTTTGATATCCGCACTCACCACATTTATGAACTCGTTCGGAAAGCTCTTTTTTACCCGTATGTGTGTTGCACTTAGGGCAAGTTTGAGACGTTCCATCTGGATTGACGCGACAAAAATAGATTTGATGCTTCTTGGCGACCCACTCCAACAGATTGAGAAATTGACCAAAAGCAGCATCCAAGGTATGTTTTCTCAACATCCCCCTGGACATCGCTTTCAAGTTCAAGTCCTCAACAAAGACCATCCCAATACCTTCCTTGGTACACAGATGGTTAGCCAGTTTGAATTGCCAATCCTTCCGAACTCTAGCAATGTGGTGGTGGAATCTGGCAACCTTGATTCGAGCTTTCTCACGGTTCTTAGAACCCTTTTTCGTTCGGGCATACTTACGTTGCAGCAATTCCAGCTTGCGGTACAAGGATGTCAGGAATCGGGGTCTAGCAATAAACTCTTTATCCGAGGTTGTCAAAAACTTGGACAGTCCCAAATCGATACCCAGCGCATCGACCTGCGGTTGAGCGTCAGGTATCGACATATCAGACTCAATTGTCACTACAACTTCCCACCTATCAGCTTTCCTCAATACCCGTGCTTGCTTAACCACAAACCCCTCTGGGATAGGTCGATGCAAGTTGATAGGTATCTTCCCAAGTTTGGGCAAGCTTATCTGCCATCCCGTAATGGGATTGGTTTTGAATTGAGGAAACAGCATGGACTTGATTTGTCCAAACTTCTTGAAGCGAGGAAAGCCAAACCCCCGCGACTGAAAATAATTCCAAGCGTCATGCAATCTGCGAATGGTAGTTTGCAGAACTTGAGAAGGGGCTTCGCCCAACAACGGAAACGTTTTTTTCGCTTTAGGAAGTTCGTTCTGTTGAGCGTAATAGGTAGGGAATGGCTTGTCGGCTAGAATGATGTATTCTCTCTCCAGCGAACAATAATCCAAACTACATTTACGCGAATTGACCCAATCTTTGATTTCTCGCAAGGCGTAGTTATAAACCTTACGAGAAATTTCCAACCAATGAAGCATCGTTTCTGCTTGGTTGGCGTCGGGATAAATTCGGTAGCAGTAGTTCATTATCAGAGTCATACAGTCAACTCTAACACAGAACTACGGGTCTATAAATCTATACCTGCTACCGATTTCACGCCTGATTGACCGGATAAAATCGGTGTGGGGGAGCAATAAGTCCCACACCAAATCAAAGATTATGGTGTGGGACTTATTGCTCCCCCAGACCCCCTCGAATAGTTAAAAAATGTAACACAGATGCAGTCGATCGACCCGGCTGACGAGCAAAACTGGCTCAAAGGAACTTGCAGCACAGAAATTAGGCGTTAAGTTGAGGGAGTTTTCGGCATCGGAAAGCTCGATCGACAAGGTAGAAGGTAAAATCAGGGCAAGACTCAAACAGACTCTCTTAGCAGCAGAACCGAGTACAATGGCTCTGTGTTTGAAAAAGAAATAAAACAAATCGGCGCCAACTACCGGACTCGACAAACAATTATTTCCGGGGCTGTAGAACACAAAACGATTGGTCAATATTTAGAAAAGCGGATTGACAGGTGAAACGAAGGTCTTTGCTATTGGGGGCCGCCACCCTAACTTTAAGTCAATTGGCGGCAGGGTGCGACTCGAAGCCCATTCTCAAAATTCGATCGCTCAAAAACGGTATTCCGGCCCAACTGGTAAGCAAATTTAGGCGCGATGTACAACCGTCTCCGCTTTTACAGGTAACGCAAGAACCACAATTAAAAGAATTATTCGCCCTGTTGCAGGAGTGGAAACGGGTTCCCGAATCAAAAAATCAAGCTAACTTGGTGATGTTGGGAGATTACTGGCTGAGTTTGGCAATTAGGCAAAAATTGATTCAGCCGATCGATCCTGCTAAGTTTGAGAATTGGTCACAATTGCCCGAAAGATGGCAAAAACTCGTCAGGCGCAACGATGAGGGTAAATTAGATCCTCAAGGTAAAGTGTGGGCTGCACCTTACCGCTGGGGAAGTACGGTAATTGCCTATCGAACCGACAAATTTAAGGCTTTGGGGTGGACTCCGACAGATTGGAAAGACTTGTGGCGAGTCGAATTGCGCGATCGAATTTCTCTGCCGGACAGTCCCAGAGAAGTTATCGGTTTAACATTAAAAAAACTCGGCAAATCTTACAATACGCAGCAATTAGATCAAGTCCCAAATCTCAAAAAAGAACTCGCAAATCTGCACCAGCAAGTTAAAGTTTATAGTTCTGACGCTTACCTGCAACCATTAATTTTAGGCGATACTTGGTTAGCCGTAGGTTCCTCTGGAGACTTGCTGCCGCTGCTGCAAACTCAAAAGGATATTGCTTTAGTAGTTCCGGTTTCGGGAACTGCACTTTGGACAGATTTGTGGGTACAACCAGCATCGTCGCGGAATCCAGTTTCTTTAGTGGAAAAATGGATTGATTTTTGCTTGCAGCCTCGGGTTGCTCCTCAATTATCTTTGCTGGCTAAGGCTAGTTCCCCGATAATTGTCGGCATGAAACCCGATAATTTGCCGGAAGCTATTCGCACTAATCCTGTGTTGTTGCCGGATGCTAAGACTCTTGCTGCTAGCGACTTTCTGCTGCCTTTGGGGGATGCTGGTATTGCCCAATATCGATCGCTCTGGCAAGAAACTAGGCAAGTAGTGAGAAGTTAAAATGTAGGGTTCGTCAGTCACCAGCCCACAAGCGCCGAGAAAATCATCAAAACTGACGCACCTTAAACCGTAGGGTTCGTCAGTCACCAGCCTTGTGTGTGTAGCAAAGCAACAAACGGCAGTGAAATAACAAACAAAACAGCAGGAGCGGAAAGTGTTAGTATTTTAATTTCAATAACAATCGTAATTATAAATCACCTGAGAAAAATCTAATTTTTCTAAGTCCTCAGCACGAATCAAAAAGTTGCCTACTCCATCATCACCCCAACAAATTTCATCATCACTAATCATGTGTAAGACTACAATTTTATGGTCTTGGTATTGCGGGCTATACTCACGAGGGTCAGTTTGCGTAAAGTAGCCATATCCCCCTATTTTATGGTGAATGTCGTATAAATTATCATAATACCAATCATTTAATTTGTAATCATCTGCCTCCATTATATCAAAGAATTGTTTAATTTTTTGTGCTTCCAAAATGTTAGTAATTTGATAGTCTTCTCGGCAAACCCACTCATAGTCAGGACTAAACTGTAAAGCCAAACATTCTTGCGGATTATTCACGTATTTATAGTTTAAAGGTGAAAATCCCTTAACTTCTTGATCCAACAAAAAAGCAAAATCTGTTTGACAATTATTTGTGTCAGTTTCGGAAAAATACAATATTTTAAAATCTTTTTGGTTCTCCAAATTGTCGAAATCCATGCCATACAAATCTGTGTCACCGATATAAAACTGCAAAATTCCTTTTTTGGGGAAAGGTGCTAAATATGGCACTTGGGCAAAGATTTCCTCAAAATTGAGTTGTGCCAAAAGGTGCATATATTTTCCATCACTATCTTTAGGAAAATCGTAACCTTTCGACAAGTAAGGCACTCCGCCAAATTTGCTTGACCAGAAATCAGTCCCCTTTAGTTCGTAAGTGATTTTGATAACAGGCTTTTCTGAACTTTCAATTTGTTGGCGAAAAGGTTCTAATTCAGCAGGAAGCTCAAGGTTTTTTTTCATTTTTTTCTACGTATTACAAACCGCATTTGTCAGCTCAAATGCACGGTGCGTCAGCTCTTGATTTATCGATGATCCAGAAAATAACTCGCTTCTGACGCACCCTACTAAAATCCTTTCACCCTTCCTCGAATACGCGGATTTGAGAGAGATTCTAAATCAATGCGACAGCTAAGCCCATCGTCCTTGCACGAATAAACTGCCAAAGCTGTGCCTTGACGGTTGCAAACTCGCACATTGTAACCGTAGTCCCTGGCGACAGTGCCAAAGTGGTTGACAAACTGATAGCGTTCTATATAATCGAGCAAACTCCAAAGTTGGCGGTTGACTATGAGAATTACCCAAGTATTGCCGGGATCGACAAACCAGCGATCGAGCAATTTGCCGCCAAAGAGTTCTTGAGCTAACCACAGACTCGGCACGCTTTTTTCGGTTTGCGAAAGCGGGGGCGACGGTAAATTAGCAGCGTTGCCAGTCGGGCAGGCTGGCTGCTGGGAAAAGGCCGCAGATTGCTCACCCAGCAAGGCTCCTAGGCACGCAGAACCCGCAATCAGGAACAAAAATAAACTTTTTGTCAAAATGCCGTGTTTGCGGCGGGAAACTTGATTTTTGTGGCGCATTTTGGGGTAATTCATCATATTCATCATATAGCAAAACCATTTGATTTGTAAACAATGGATTCAATCATCACAAACGTTTCAGGTGGTTCTACATTCACGACTCAAATAGACTTGCTATATTATTAGACAAGATTGTATAAATCATTCATTGATACAGAAACCGCAGATGTAAGGCAGATAAACACGGATAAACGCAGATTAATTTTAAATTACTCGTTACTAGGCTCCAGCCTAGTAATGCAGATCCGGAGGCTCTGCCTCCATGTTTCCAACCGAGGCAGAGCCTCTAGATTTATGTTCCCAGGCTGGAGCCTGGGAACCAGTTAATTTTATTATTCTTCAGTTCGCGGAGGCGGACATTGTTTGTATAGTAGCGGTTTCAACCGCCGACTCTTCTCTTATTTCTGCAAAATTATTAAAATTCCGATCGCCTAAACAATGAAGCAGGCAGACAAACAGTAAAAGTAGAACCGCAATCTAACTCGCTAATAACTTCAACATCGCCGCCCATCATCTGACAAAAACGCTGGCTGATAGTCAGTCCCAAACCAGTACCTCCGTACTTGCGAGTAGTTGAATTGTCGGCTTGAGTAAAAGGTTGGAACAGTCGCTCTTGCTGTTCTTGTGTCATGCCGATGCCCGTGTCCGTCACTCGGAAAATTAAAAAATCTGCATCCAAAATTAACATTTGAGCAACTTTCGGTTGATATTTATTTTTTAATTCTTCACTGGTAATTCTTGCGACAGTAAGCACGATCGTCCCATTAGCAGAAAATTTAGCAGCATTGCTGAGCAAATTCAGCATTACCTGCCGCACTTTCATCAAATCGCCGTGCATCGCGCCGATATTGTCAGAACTCAATACTTCCAAAGTATTGCCGTTTTTATCCATTAGCGGTTTGATAGTTGTTATCACCTCCTCGATTAAGCCTCCCACATCGAAGCTTTCGAGGTAAATCTCCATCTTGTCAGCTTCAATTTTGGAAATGTCGAGAATGTCGTCAATTAGGCGCAGCAAGTGTTTGCCAGCAGTGCGAATTTTGTCTAAATCCGAGACTACCTCTAAGTTGCCTAACTCTTCGGCATCTTCCGCTAGCATATCGCTGTAGCCGATAATCGCGTTGAGGGGAGTGCGTAACTCGTGGCTCATGTTTGCCAGAAAAGCACTCTTGGCGCGGTTGGCGAGTTCTGCGGCTTCTTTCGCCAACTGCCACGCTTCCTCAGCGTCTTTGCGTTCGGTGATATCCCGCAGTGTCGCCACCACCGCTTCGACGCTGCCGTCTGTGGCACAAACCGGACTGAGAATATACTCGTAGTCGCGGGTTCCCCAGCTTGCCGTGGGGACAATTACTTCGCCTTTCACGGGCTCGGCTGTGGCAAATATGGCGTGGCATTCTTCGTGAACCCGCTGCATAATTGTTGGCGACCAGCCTAATTCCTGCCAGGTTTTGCCAATCATTTCTCTGGGGTTCAGGCCGGCAGCTTGAGCGGCGGTGCGGCTGACATAGGTGTATTTTCCCGATCGATCTACTAGAAAAATTAGGTCAAGGGATGCGCCGAGAATGCCGTCAACTGTTCTGGCGTGTCGGGCTACCTGAGCCGTCATTTGTCTGACGGTGATGGCGCCGCGGACTCTGGCGGCGAGTTCAAACTGCAAGAGTTCGTTGGTTTGTTGGAGGAATAGAGTGCGCTGTTCGACTTCTATTTCTAGTTCTGCTTTGGCTTTTTCTAGGGTGAGTTCGGCAAGTTTGCGATCGCTCACATCTGTAGAAATTGTACCGACTGCATAAGCTTTACCTTCGGAGTTGCAGAGGGGAAATTTCAGAGAAATATAAGTGTGCGGGCCGTCGTCTTGAGGGATGATTTCTTCGAGGGTTAGGGGCGAGGAGGATTCGAGAACTTTCAGGTCATTTTCTCGCAAGGCTGCTGCTTTGTCTTGGGGAAAAATATCGCCGTCGGTTTTCCCTGTTATTTGCTCTTTTGCGATGTCGAACAAATTGTCAAAATGGCGGTTGGTGAGCAGGTATTTTCCGTCAAGGTCTTTGATGTAAATTACTGCTGTTGAGTTGTCTAAAATCGCTTGCAGTAGTGCTTCGCTCTTTCGCAGGGCTTTTTGAGTGTTTTGGCGATCGAGTATTTCTGGCTGCAATTCCAAGTTGAGACGATTTAAGTCTTGCCAAGCTTCGTGGACTAGATTTAAGGCGATCGCGCTTTTTTCTAATTCTGTATTTACCTGTCGCGACTGATTTGAGACGGAGTTTTCGGGCAATTCTAGGGGCTGGAAAGCGAGCGGGATGTGGGGATTTGCGAGCGGGCGAGCGCCAGCCAATTTTTTATTATATCGAAAATCTAGGGCTAATTGACCATCTAAACTCGATTTTTTAGGGAATAAATCAGGGAATTCGCCGAAATTTAAATTGTCATAAATTATCTCAAATTTCCGCGATCGCTGCGGCGGTTCGGCGCTGGAGTTAGATGCCCAATTCCCCTCTGCTGTTGATAAATCTGAGTTAGCGGGTTTGGCAATCCGGCGAGTGACGGCAACTCCCAAGGCGAAGGGAACAAGGGCAGCAGCAGACATTGCCAGCAGCCAGTTATTGCTCCACCAAGTTGCGATCGAGGTTTTGGGGATAAACCGCACTAAAATTGCTGCGGGTTTTCCCGCTAAATTCCCAAGGGATTTGGCAGCTACTGCATAAGTTTGACTGCCTGTTTGTACGTTTCCGGTGACTGGTTTGCCGCCGGCGGCGAGTGCAGATTTCAGCAGCGATTTTTCGGCCAGCAAGTCTGGTAACTGTTGGTTTTTTGTAACTGCTTGCGAACTTGCCAAGACAAATTTGCCGTCAGCCAGCGGTGCGTAGATAGCCTGATATCCCCCGTCCTGTAAATTGAGGGTTTCGGTGCTAGCAACTGCCGAAGTTGGGCTGATAATTTCTCCTAAAACTAAGGCAGCAATCACTGTCTGGTTTTTGGGATCTTTTATGGGAATTGCTGCGTAGTGGAGGAGAACAGGGCGATCGCCCTTTCCGGGTGGCAAAGATCCCAATTGCTCTTGAACTTCCGATTTGGCAATAATTTCCGTAGCTGTAATTGGGTTTTTTGCAGCGAATACTCGATCGACTATTTTTTGCAGGTTAAAAAATTTTCCCTTCTGGTTAGAGTTGACGCTAACCATTATCTGCCTGTTTTTTCCAACTAAGGCCGCGCTGTCTATTTCCCCTGTTTTGACTTGATTTTCTAGAATTTGATTGACAGATTTTTGCAAATATGATAGTTTTTTTCCGCTGTTGTAAGATAAGGCTATTTGGGCGATCGTTTTGCTGTCAGAGGAGTTTTGCAAACGGTCGGCGGCGCGATAGAGTTGGAGATTGTAGTTAATTTCACTAAGGCTCAGTTCTGATTTAGCTTGATTTTGCAGTTCGTTGCTTCCAACTGCCGATGTTAGCCAAAATGCTGCTCCCGTTAGTCCGACTGGCAAGATTGTTTGTAACGCCAGCAGTCCAATTAACTGTTTTCTGGTAACGGACAAGTTGTAAGTGGACGGCTTGAAAGCTGTTTTAACTTTTTCGGAAGTTGCAACTTCAGTTGGCTGCAGACAATTTGGCTTGCTGTCGTTTAACTGAGTTTGAGCCATAGTAGTAGATGCTGAATCGGTTATAGATGACAGGCCATCAATTAATCGGGAAAACAATCAATTTTAGATTTTAGATTTTAGATTTTAGATTTTAGATTTCGGCGTGAGCGCTCAGTTGAAGGATTTTATATTTTATATCGAGTTCGGTTAATCACTCATTATAAAATTGTTGCCTCTCGCCGCCACCAACCCAGCAATAAAATGACTGGGGTATTCTCAAATAAATCAGTTTCTAGGTGTTAATCAGATTATCTTATTGAGCTGTTTTTACATATACTGTCGGCTCCTATTTAAAGTTTGTTGGAAGCATCCAAATGATTGCTTTCACAGGAGTGTTCGCGGTTAGATGTAGGCTTGGCTGTGCAAGATACTCGTACTCCTCAAAAACGCTTTTTACAAAATCGGGATACTCTCGCATACAGTCGTAAAACGAAGTAGTTTATCGATCGACTGTATCGTAAATTCAGTTAAACTGAGATGTTGCACCATTCTCAATAAGGTTTTTATGGGCTGGCTCTCCTGCCCAACCCCTACTCCCCACAAGAAATTAATTCTTTGTGGAACAGGCATCTTACCTGTTCTGCAGAATGGTGCAAGAGGCCAGGTTAAACCAAAGTTTAGCGTAATTATTGCAAAACTTAGATATGCTCGATCGACCTTTTCCCTGCTTCACCTTTTTTTCAATCCCACAACCGCCTGCCTGCTTTACCGCCCAGTCGCTGGTGAGTATCTTTGACCAAGGTTGGGATGTCTAACTCTTCAGGACACCGGGGCAAACATTCACCGCAATCGGTGCAGCGGTTGCCTTTGCTGCCGGGAAACCAGTGTCCGGCATTTTCAAACATGGCGTAGCGGTATTTGCCAAAGTCAGTCATGTCGCACCCGACGGCGAGATTGCGGAGTCGCAATACTTCGGGAATGTTGATGTTTTCCGGGCAAGGCAAACAGGCATAGCACTGGCTGCATTTGTCGGTTTTCAAAGTGGCTGCAATAACCGATTCTAGCTGATCGAACGCAGCGATTTCGGCGTTGGTGAGAGGAAAGTCGCGATCGCAATATTTCAGAGGTTGCTCTAATTCTGTCGCATTTGCAGGGCCCACACTCAAAGTCCCAATCCTAGTATCGCTAAGTAAAAACCGATAGTTTAACTCTAAGGGCGAGAAAGGCGAACACAATTGTGCGAGAGTTTCCGGGGGCGTGTAGAGTTGCCCTCCTTTATCTGCCGGGGAAATGATGAAAACGCCCATATCTTTGTGCTTGGCGAGTTCAATTGCGGGCGCGTTGCGCTGAAAAAAATAGTAATAATGCAGATTGACAAATTCAAACAAATCTGTATTTATTGCAGCCAAAATCAGATCCAGAGGCCCGTGAGTCGAAAAGCCGACGTGCCGAATGATCCCATCAGCCAGGGCTTTGCGTACAGCTTCCATGCAGCCTGTTGGCGATCGCACCCAAGCCAAATGTTCCCAAGTATTCAAACCGTGAATTGCCAGACAATCAATATAGTCTAAATTCAGGCGTTTGAGGGATGCGTCGATGCAGCGTTCCATTGCTGCTGCATCCTCGGTTGGGGAAATTTTTGTAGTGACGTGGAGGCGCGATCGATGGACAGACAAACCAGCCGACAGGGCCGCACCGAGATATTCCTCGCTGCAACCGTAACCCGCCGCCGTTTCCAGGTGATTGATTCCCTGAGACAGGGCCTGTTGTACAGTCTGACAGGCAGTTTCCTCAGAAGCCAAATAGCGCATGGTTCCCAAGGAAAATACAGACAGGTGCAACTCCGTTTTGCCAAACCGTCGATAGCGCATAAAGTTTAGGAAGTTTCGCCTGGGCTGAAGCCGCTTCTCTTAATCAAATCCTCTGGACGGAGGTTTGAGATAAATTCCCGGAAGGCCCGGCGTTCGGCCTCATCAGCATCTCGATCGACAGGTATCGAAGCATCGGCGACGACTTCTTCCATCACCCAGATGGGGCAGTTCGTTCGCAGGGCTAGGGCTATCGCGTCGCTAGGTCGGGCATCGATCTCTTTTTTAACTTCTCCCTGACGGACGATCAGGACGGCATAGAACGTGTTATCTTGCAGCGAGTGAATAACTATGCGCTCCAAGGTAAGACTCCATGACTCTAAAAAATTGACCATCAGATCGTGAGTTAAGGGCCGAGGAGGCTTGTGGCCTTCGATCGCGCTAATGATAGCCTTTGCTTGCTCCTGACCGATATAAATAGGCAAAGCCCGTCGCTCAGTAGCGTCTCTCAATAGGACAATAGGACTGCGCGTGGCTGCATCTAAGGCAATTCCAGCGACTTTCATTTCAATCATTCGATCGGCCTCATAGAATTAAGAAACTGTAAGGCAGTAGAGAACTTGGACATAAAGATCACCTAAATCCAGTATGACTTGATCTTCGCCTGAATCTGCAACTGATCTGGGACTATCGATTTTAGATTTTAGATTTTAGATTTTCGATTGACTCGGGGGGAGAGGGGACGGCAAAAGCTGCTGTGTCTGGTTTGTGGCTGTGGTTTCATGTAAATAAGCGATCGACTACGGATCGGGGACTATCGATTTTAGATTTTAGATTTTAGATTTTCGATTGACTCGGGGGGAGAGGGGACGGCAAAAGCTGCTGTGTCTGGTTTGTGGCTGTGGTTTCATGTAAATAAGCGATCAACTACGGAAAAATACTTATGTTTACAGGACTAATTCAATCTCTCGGAAAGCTGAAGTCGCTAGGCAACGATTATTTCCAAATTTCCTGCACATCAAACAACTCCTACCAGATTTTACAAGATTTAGCCATTGGGGACAGCGTAGCCGTCGATGGAGTCTGTTTGACGGTAGTGGAAGTTCTGCCGCAAGGTTTTGTCGCCGTCGCTTCCCCAGAAACCCTCCGCCGCACTACTCTGGGCTCATTCCCCGATGCTTTGGTGAACCTAGAAACCTCCCTGCGCGCCGGTAGCAAATTGGGGGGACATTTTGTGACAGGGCACGTAGATGCGATCGGCACTTTAGCAACATCCACCCAAACCGCCAACGCTTGGGAGATGCGGTTTACTGCCCCACCAACAGCCAATTCGGGATGGCAACGTCAAATCGCACCTTACATCGTTTCCAAGGGCAGCATCGCCGTCAACGGCATCAGCTTAACCGTGGCAGATTGCGATGCTGACGGCAATTGGTTTGAAGTTGCTGTCATTCCCCACAGTTTTGGTGAGACAAACCTCAGCTATTTGCAACCAGGAAGTTTAGTTAATTTAGAAGCAGATATTCTGGGCAAATATGTCGCCAAATTTCTCCGCAGCGGCTCAAAATCCCATCCCGAACCGTGGGAAGAAACCCCCACAATCAACAGTTTGGGAACAATTACACCAGAATTCTTAGCAGAACACGGATTTATTTAATCGTAGCCCAGATCATCAAACTCGGTGGTTGAAACCGCTACTATACAAACGAAGTCCGCCTCTGCGGACTAAAGAATAAATTTGTCGGGTGCGTCAGCAGCGGAATTATTATATCAATAATTGTTCAAAGCAGACGCACCCCACTAACTCTTAATTCTCTCTGTGATCTCTGCGCTCTCTGCGGTTCAATAATCAAACTCTATTCCTCAACAAAATTGTTTTTCTCCCAAAACAACCCCGCAGCAATCCCCACCTGAGAAACTAAAAACAAGGCAGCAATTAATAGCTTTTGAAAGCCCGGTGCGTGGAAAAATGGATAAGTTAGCAAATTCAAATAAAATGACGGATGTTGTAGTTTCCCATTAACCCCGCGTTTCGAGATCATTTGCTGAAACAAAAAAGCACCTCTACCATAATTGAATTGCTGTTTCCAAAATTTGCGAAGAGTTAGTGCGTGTGAGTGATAAACTATAACTTCGGGAGCGTAAATTGCGGCATTGCCCGAATGCAACCACCGATCGCAAAATTCCCGGTCTTCTCCAGCAGCTAGAGAAAAACTCGTGTCAAAGCCGCCGATTTTTTGGAAAGCCTCAGCGGGAAGGGCAAAATTGTTAGAAGTGAAAAATTGCGCGCGATCGCCAATAGCATTATAGTAACTGTAAAGGTAATCGATCAGTTGCTGGCTGGCAGTAGAATAAATGTTATCCGGCAGCGCGTTTACAGTTCGACCTCCGATTAAGCAATCTGGTGTTTCCACAAATCGCTTTTCCAGATTTTGCAGCCAATCTACCCCCACAGTACAGTCATCGTCTGTAAACACTAAAAATTTGCCTTCTGCAGCAAAAGAGCCAGTATTTCGCGCCGTTGCAGGGCCGGAGTTGGGTTGTGTCAGAAGAGTGATATTTAGCTGATTTTGAAAAGGCGAAATTGTATTTTCTACAGAGATTTCGGTGCTATCGTTGACGACGATAACTTGAAATTTATCGCGCGGATATTCAATTTCAACAAAAGACTGAATACACGCCGCTAATTTATCGGGGCGATTGTAGGTCGGAACAATAATTGAAAATAGAGTTTTAGCTTGGTTCATGGTAACTAATAACTTTTAATTTTTCAAGCGATATAGCACCGACTCAGTATTAAAATCTTTCCCGAAAACTGGTTGCAGCGGGCCCTGGGCACTTGTCAGCCAAGATAAAGCTTTTCTGGTAGCTGCGTTTGTCTCAGTCAGGGGCCCTAATCCCACAGTCCTAATTTTATTTTGCCGCAGGTTGTCAATCCATTCCGAAAGTCGATCGGTTCTAAATGGTACATATAAAACTTGTCTGTCCAAATTTCTCCCGTAAAACAGGTAGCTGCGCGAACTTAAAAAGAAGCCTATTCTTTCATCTGGTACTGTATTTTTATCAATATATTCGTAAATACCACGATACAGTTCGGTGCGTGCAAAATCTCGCTTTTCCCTCCAATGACCAATTACTATCAATCCTATACAGACACCAATTATCACTAGGTAAATCGATTTTTTTCGGGTAGGAAACAGATGATTCAGCCATCCGAATCCCGGATTTATTTTCAACCATATCGCAGCCAGAGTCAGTGACACAAGATAAAATATCGGATATGGTAATATATATTGCCAACTGGGGCGTAATATTGCTCCGATAGTATTAATACCTTCTATGGGGCTAGACTTCAAATTGTCAATCAACAAACTCCCCCAAACAATACTATCTCCGGTGAAAGAAGCATTTTTAATATAATCAAAAATTTGGTTGCTAGTAATTCCGAACAAACCACTAACCAAAACCACTGCCAGAACAACTTGATTTTGAGTTTTCAAGAGAGTTGCTGTAGCTGCTGCGGCGATGGCGAGTACGCTTAAAAAGGGAAATCCGTATCTGAGGTTAAAACCGAGTATAGGGCTGAGTTGACCGATCGACTCTCCGACAGTACCGGACGTGTAAGGTGTAATTAGATACAGAATTCCTGTGCTGGCGAGAAGTATTATTAAAATAATATTATTTTGATTAATTATTCTGGTTTTACCCTGGATAAAAGCTAGAGGCGCTGCCAATACCTGAAGCGCGATCGCCAGAAAGGGCAGTTGCAATCTAATGATAATTTGTAAGCCGACAGTTTGCCAGTGGGAAATATTGCTGGGATTAAATTGAGCTGCTAAAGTGCTTTGCCAAATCTTTAGAAGTGGCGAAGCGGGCGGCTGCTGTACTGGAGGTATGGGAGACGGTAAAGGAACAGGCTCTAAGGGAATTTTAATATCGCCGACTTCGGCGACAGGATAATTGATTTGCAGCAAGTTTCTCGCATACCAAAAACCTCCTAACAGCAAGCAACAAGCTATGCCGCACAGCAAGACTGGTTTGATAAAGTGGCGAATTCTAAATTTAGCTGATGTGGATTTTTTATTAACCGCGAATCTTTTAATTTCTAATATTGCTAATCCTCCTAAAAGTGAGGCAGCATAGACTATCCCAGTGATTTTTATTCCGGCTAGCATTCCTGTGGCTGCCAAAAATAGGGAAAGTTCGGATTGCGATCGGCTGCTATGATAGGATAAACCTAGATACAAACCCACTGTAAATATTGCAGCTAGCGGTAAGTCTGGGTGAATGGTATTAACTTGGTTGAGCATCATCGGTACTGTCAATACTAAAGAGGCTGCTGCCATACCGTGAATTCGAGATGCTCCAAATTTTACGCTTAATAGATAGACAGCAATTCCTTCAAGTACCCAAGCAATTAGCATGGGAAAAGCTGCTAGAAAATCTTCTCCGAAGGGAAGCACACACAAAGCAGATAAAACGTGCCAATTGTAGGGATATACTCGGGCTTGTTCTTGCTCGAAAATCCAATTTCCGGCGGCATCTAATAATGTAAATGAATGGGTTTGATACCATCGGGCGATCGCGGGTAAGTGAAACCACAATGAGTCATAATTGGTTGTGGGTTTGCTTGCGAGAGTGTCCAACAGCAAAAATCCTGCAACAGCGGTGGCAACAATAATTAGGCGTTCGGATGGGCCCAAAGGTTGCTTGAGTTGGGGAATCGGCCAGCGCGAGAAGGTAAAAGTTTTGTGGTTTTTGGTATAAATCAGGATGAAGCCGATCGCACAAATGAGAATTTCTGCTATAATCACCGCAGTAATATTTAGTCGATCTGCACTTCCTAAAATCAAGCCGATACAAACTTGTGCAATACTCCACCCTGTCAGGATCACAAGGAGAAAATGGGGAAATGAATAGTTATTGTTTTCTTTCTGATTCTCGGTCGCCAGAGACAAGCTTAAGGGAATCGGCCCGACTACAATAATCAGAAATAAAATTAATTCCCACAAATGCTGCGCTATTAGCATAAGCTGCAAGTTACCATTTTTTATCAGTTTTTCATCATTACCGGAAAGAGCCTGGTAACGATGAAAAGCAACGAGTTCGCGTACTGGTTGCACAAAACATTAATTTTCTTGTGGAGTGCGCTTTTCGACTGTTCCACAAGAAAATTAATCTAGGCAATTCCCAATTTTTACCTGTTAGCTTGCTTCTGAATTTTGGGTTTGACGGCTTCGGCATCTTTGGGCTTAGAAGTATCAGCTTTTAAGAATTCCGGGAATGGCGGCTGGAGGTTGTGAACTTCGATGTCCATTCCCAACGGCAGAGGTGGAAGCTGGGGCAGATCGTTTTCCCAATCCTTGAGTGAGCTAGCGGTTTGTATTTCCACCATTTTCGGCATTTGCGGTACTTTGGCGGTTTCCAAACTGCCGATCATTTTTGCCAGAGCGAATTCTAGCTGAGAACCCGGGTCGATCGCCACCCAACCCTGGTCAGTCATTTGCCGAACCTCGAAGTGAAGGTGAGGCCCTGTAGACATTCCCGTACTGCCGACGCGGCCGATCGTCTCTCCCTGTTTCACGAATTCTCCCGGTTTCACAAACAGTTCCGAAAGGTGGGCGTAGAGAGTTTCCTGAGACTTTTTGTTGTGGTTGAGAACCACTGTCAAACCGTAACCGCCCAACCAATCGGCGATCGCCACTTGACCCGCATAGGCTGCCAGTACGGGCGTTCCCATCGGGGCTCCCAAGTCAGTTCCGGTGTGAAACCTGCCGTAGCCCAGAACCGGATGAGTCCGCCACCCAAACGGCGAAGTAATTGCCGAAGCAATAGATAGCGGAAACAGCAAGCTTTTGTTGCCATTTCCAGGGAGGCCTGGGGGACGCGGCGTGAGATTGTAGTAAGCAAAACCGCTATCGCTGCCGCTGCTGACACTAACCGCACCGACTTGAACCGGCCCGAGTCCCATGCTGGGCGCTGGAGCGCCGCCGCCGTAAGATGCAGATCCGGCATAATACCCAGCGTCTGCGGAGTATCCAGTGTTAGCCGAGTAGCCGATGTTAGTCGAGTATCCAGTATCTGCGGAGTATCCAGTGTCTGCAGAGTATCCAGCGTTAGCCGAGTAGCGCGGGGGTGCGTAAGCAGATTCCGGTGGGTTTGAACCTCTCCAAACCTGGCTGCCTATTTGTTGAACGGCTTGACCGAGTTTACTGACAGGATTTCCGCTACTATTTCCTGCCACAGTTCCCCGAACCTCGCCCGGAAGGCTTTCTGGCCGATTTCGAGGAGGAGGGGCTGCAATATAACCGTTGTCTGCGATCGGAGGTTCCTCTCTGTAGTTGGGTTCTCCGGCATCTGCCCTCACCGGCTCGGAAACAGGAGGAGGCGCGCACAAACCGTCACCTCCTTCGCAGCCGGTCGATCGTTCTGCAAACTCTATTCTGGTTGGCGGTTCGTACTCTTGGTACTCTTCGTACTGGGTGGTAGCGCCAACACTGTAGTCTGTTTGGTCGATTTCAGCGTGGGCTGGGTTAACTGGCGCTTCAAAAGGCGGCTCCTGGGCCGTCGCTTCTGGCAGGGGAATCAGCGCAGGCTCCGGCAGATAATATTGCGTGGGAGGTGGTTCGCTGGCGTACTCCGGCTCCCAGGCCGGTTCAGGATCGAAAGGCTCGGACGGTGGAACTTCTGCCTGCGGTTCAGGGTATGGTTCTGGTTCCACTTGGCTGTATGCGGGTTCCGGGGGCGGTAGAGGAGCTTCAAATAATGGCTGGAGGTCTGCTGCGCCGGGGACGGCTTGTTCTGCTGGCGGAGTTTCGGCTTGGGCCAAAACTAAGCCTTTGCTGAGCAGTCCCAGACTGGCAAGACAACCCAGTCCCACCAGCAGTGAGCGATCAGACAAAAGGCGCGATCGACTCCGGGCGCCTGTAGGGTTCTTTTTTTGCTGTTTGGTTTTCAAATGGGCTGTTATTTGCTTGTCTGGAACTGGTTTCACGATTTTTTTTCCCAACTCAACAGGGGGCACAAGGATCTCGAAGTCAGGATCGAATGTATGGCAATCCTTGTCTTTATATACAGGCCTAACTGATTTTACCGGGCTTGAGGCAATTTTTTTTGCACATAGAACAAGCTCAAATGCCTTACGCATTCACTTGCGATCAATATCCGGTTTTTTTGATCCTGATGGCACTTGCGTAAAAGTGTCTTAGGGCCACACTGATGATAGCGCTTTGGCGTTCGTCTATGTTAATTAGTTGCCTATATTTGTCAGATTCTGCAAAATTTCGGCGCAGTCGATCGTCCTGAGATAGTGCACCATTCTCAATAATCTTTTCAGGGCGGGATCTCCTGCCCAACCCCTACTCCCCACAATAAAATCTACTCTTTGTGGAACAGGCCGGAAAGCCTGTTAAGCGAGAATGGTGCAAGATGTGAGTCGTCCTAAAACCGCCGACTCATCGCGATTTTTTCCTGAAAGCTGGCCCTGCCTTTAAACTTCGCGGACAAAATTTTTGATTGTTTAGAATACAAGCTAAATGATTCGCTTGGGTAAGGATAGGTTTCATGACTGTAGCTGGCGATCGCTTGACAAATTTTCCTGACTCTGAGTGCGTCAGAGAGCCTGACGGTATCAGTTGGGACTGGCAGAGTTCTGAAGGCTTGCCCTATCTGACTTGCAGCTTGCTTTCTCGCTGGTCTCACGGCTTTTTTACTCGCGATTTCTCGCCCCAGGGGCCGATCGATCTGACGGAAGTTCTCGAACCTGGAGCTAAGGTTTACCGACTCCAACAGGTACACGGCAATGCGGTACTCAAAACGAGTGAGTTGTCCCCGGTTGTGGCTGCGGGCCCGGAAACCGCTGCCCCAAGCTATGCTGAGGCTGATGGCTTGGTTGCCGAGCGAGAACTGGAGGCGCTGTGGGTTTGCTCGGCTGACTGTGTGCCGGTGCTGATTGCTGACGATCGCACGGGACTCGTTGCAGCAGTTCACGCGGGTTGGCGCGGGACTGCTGCTAAGATATTACCAGAGGCGATCGCTCAACTTGTGGCACAAGGCAGTCAACTAGAAAATCTGAAGATTGCTATGGGGCCGGCGATCGCTGGAGAGGTTTACCAGGTATCTGTGGAAGTAGCAGCGGAACTGGGAGCCACCATTGCTCCTAAGAGTGCCGTTAGTGCGACAGCCGACGGCATTCTAGAGTTTTTGCATCAACTGCCGGAAACGCCTGTCTTAGCCGATCCAGAACCAGGAAAAGTACGCTTGGATGTTCGCCTCTGCAATGCTTTGCAATTGCAGCAGTTGGGAATCGATGTTTCTCAAGTGGCGATCGCTCCTTTCTGTACTTATTCTGACTCGGCTCGCTTTTTTTCCTACCGCCGCGATCAACTTAAAAAAGTCCAGTGGTCTGGAATTGTGAGCGCCTGCAGGACAAGTCCCTTCTGAGGGCATTTGGCAGAAGGTAAAATTTTAGACGGCCAAGATAAAAATAAAAATCTTTGGATTCATTATTTTTTATTTACGAATGCCAAATGCCTTCTAGTTTCTATTTTCGTAAGGTTTGCTGGTTCCTGTTTTAAAGCACCAAAAACTAGCAGGAAAACTTTTGGGAAAGCGGCAGAGCTCCCGCCCCGCTTTCCTCTCTTGTTAAGATTGCTCTATAACGAGAGTCTTCAGCGGGTTATTACCATGAGTGAGCCAACTCCCTATCAACTTCTTGAAGTCGATGAAGATGCTTCCTTTGATGAAGTGCAAGAGGCCCGCACGCGCCTAGCTGAGCAGTACAGCGGTGACAAGAAACGTTTGGAATTGCTCGAAGCAGCTTACGATGCGATCCTTATGGATCGCCTGCGGCAGCGACAGGAAGGGAAAATTAAAGTACCCGAACGCATCCGCTTTCCCGAACGGCTGACTCCCCCACCCCCAAGCTTTACTCCCTCTCCTCCTAGTGGCAGCCCAGCTTGGTTGCAGCGGCTGATCGATACTCCTAGTCGATCGGACATTTTGTGGCCGGCTGGGGTGTATGTGGGGTTAGGCGGACTGAGTATTTATCCGGCGGCTAATGATGGTTTACTACAGTTGACTCTGGCTCTTGGGGTCGGCTCTTGTCTTTATTTTGTTAATCGCAAGGAACAAAAATTTGGTCGCGCCGTGCTGCTGACTGTGGCTGGCTTGGTTATAGGCTTGTTGCTGGGAGGATTTTTGGGTTCTTTGGTCAGTCCGGCATTTATAACAACAGAGAAATTTATCGCTTTGTTTACGTTTTTAATTCTGTGGCTGGTCAGCGGTTTTCTGCGATAGTCAGCAGTCATTAGTCAGCAGTTATTAGTCAGCAGTCATTAGTCAGAATTCATTAGTCAGCAACCAACAACTAATAACTGTGAAATCAAGACCTCTGACAAATAACATCAGCTAACAATTAATGACTAATGACTAATGACTAATGACTAATAACTAATTTTTGCCACCTAAAATAATTTCCACTGCTTCACTCAAATTGTTGGCAATTAAATCCGGTTGGTGCATTTCTAGTTGGGTACGATCGCGAATTCCGCACAAAACACCAATTACCTTGACACCGTGCGTTTTAGCTGCTACAATATCTGCCTCCGTATCCCCAACCATCCAAACGTCAGAAGCCGGCGGCAGTTCGGCGAGAGCTCTTGCCATTAACAGGGGCTTATCTTTGATATCCCCAGTTTTGACGTAATCGTTGGCGAGGCAATAGCAGCGGTTTTCCGGGAAAAATTGCCCTAAATTGCAGCGGTTGAAGGCTTCGTCTAGTTCCCTGACGCGGCGCATGGTCATCACCGCTAAGTCTACTCCAGCGCGCTGCACCTTTTCGAGAGTCTCCAGAGCGGTGGGAACTGGTCGATCATAAATCATGTAGGGTAGGGTGTGGACGGTTTGACGGCGTTTCTGGGCAAAATCGCGGGCTTGATCTGCATCTAATCCTGAGAGGATGGCGATTTCGGTTTCGGGTACCCGCGCGCGCTTCATGTCCCAAAACTCTGCCTTGGGGAGTTCGCGCACTGGTTGCCCCTCACGTTGAGTCTCGGCGAGACAATGCTGGTAAACTCGGTAGTAGCGATCGGACACGTCCATGATCGGGCCGTCAAAGTCGGTAATAAGTCTCAGCATTTAGCAGAGTATTTTTAAGCTTTTATACAAATCCTTCGATAATATATCATTTAAAGGTAACACTTTGTTTACAAAAATTGACACAAATACCCAGGGGAGGTAAGGTCTATAGGAATGGTGCTAATTAAAGCAAACATTTCAATTAAACTGTGCTGTTCCTCAACTTGAGCGGTTGTCAGCCATATCGGGGAATTTAAAATTAAAATGTGCCGGACAAATAGTGTAAACCGCTACATATTGTTCATAAATCTCAACCTCAATCGAGGCTGATTTTGACTGCGCTTTCTCAAAAAAAGTTGGTTCAATTACTATTTGGCACCATTTTTAAAATAAGCAAAAAACTGCTTGGAGAATCCAAAGTGTAATGTTTGCATAAATTAGCCAGCGATAACAGGTGATGACATCTGCCCGTATAAAAATTCCGATGATAAATCGCCGCCAAACAACAACTAACTTTACCGGCTAACCTTTGAGAGAGATGCTCTACAATAACAAGATGCTTTCAACATTAACTGTAGAGAGCAGCCCCAGAAGTATTAATATTCTTCTTTATAAGCTGTTATCCTTACGCAGGATGGAATACCTCGCAGTCGATCGGGAACTTAAGATTAAAGAAATATCTTTGAAAGTGCAAGATTTTGCCTACATTCATGAAGAAGTAGCCGAAGGAAAAGACGTGCGCGATAGTTTTCCTGAACTGATTGGAATTGAAGGAATCCTTGAAGATATTATTGAAGAACGAGAACAAGACTTTCAGTTAAAATCAATTAACCGAGTTCTCAAAGACGGATCTTATTTGTATCTAAATTTGTACATATTTGGTTATAAGGGACAAGCCAATGCTGACAGATTGATTATTTTATGCGAAGATGTGACAGATAGCATTGCAGCTCAGAAAATCATGGTTCAGGCTGTCAACGAAAACAGTATGAAAGTCGATTACTTAGCGGCGACTGGCGATTACATTGACAAAATTATTAATTCCCTAGGTGATGTTTTGTTCGTAACAGGAACATCGGGAAAAATCAAAAAAGTGAATCAAGCTGCACAGCAATTATTTGGATACACCGAATCGGAATTAATCGGCCAATCCCTATCCATGATTACGGCTGAGGAGGAATTGTTACGAAAAGTCAGCCAGCTACCTCCTGCACTTAAAAGCCAATATTGGCCTCAAGTAAAAGTAGCTTGCCAAACGAAAATAGGTTTAAATCTGATTGTTGCATTTTCATGCTCTACTTTCGAGACAATCACAGGAAGCCCGGATGAAGATAGCGAGGTTATACAAGATTTTGTTTATATCGGCAAAGACATTACCAAGCAACAACGCATAAAAAAGTGTCAAGAAGCACAGTATGCTGTGACTCATATCCTGTCAGAATCAACTTCTCTAGATAGCGCAACTCCGAAAATTTTGCAAGCTATTTGCCAAAGTTTTGGGTGGGATTTTGGCGAACTTTGGACGCCTGCAGAGGCGGAGAAAGAAACTAGATTGGGTGAGGAAATACAATCTGAAACAGATCCGCTTTGGTGCCTGCCGCTCTGCTGTCCGATCGAGGAAATTCCTTGTTGGCGGCGGGTGGCTGTTTGGCAGGCAGCGGAGGAAGTTAGGGAGTTTGCCGAAAACGATCAGCAGATTACTTTGGCTGCGGGTGAGGGTTTGCCGGGAGCGGTTTCCAGAAGCGGTTCTACGCAGTGGATTACTGATCTTGTGGGCGATCCCACTTTCGTGCGATCGCGCTTGGCCGAGGAAGCAGGACTGCGATCGGGATTCGGTTTCCCCATTCACGCTAGGAGCCAAGTTGTAGGAGTAATGACTTTTTTTTGCCGGAAAGAACTGCCACCGGATCAAGATTTACTTCAGATCATAGCTGTGGTAAGTTCTCAATTAGGAGAATTTGTTAAGCGCAAATATGCAGAGCAAGAATTGCAAGAAGCTGAAGCTTCAATCCGATTTTTGTACGAACAAGAAAAACGGCAAAGCGAAGAATTAGCTCTGCAAAATTTAGCTTTAGAACAAGCCAAATTAGAATTACAAGCAGCTAACATGGAATTGCAGCGGCTCGCTTCGGTGGATGGATTGACTCAAATTCCCAACCGTCGCTGTTTTGACAAAAAATTGGAGTTAGAATGGCAGTTGATGGAGCGAGAAAAAGAGTCGCTGTCTTTAATTTTGTGCGATATAGATTTTTTCAAACTTTACAACGATCATTACGGGCATCAAGGAGGCGACGAATGTTTAAAACAAGTAGCCCAGATTTTAGCTAGCAACGCTCAGCGGGCAGGAGATTTAGCCGCCCGCTACGGCGGCGAAGAATTTGCGGTAATTTTGTCGCGAACTGATGTGCAAGGAGCAATGCGGGTAGCTGAATCAATTCGCAGTGATTTGAAAGCTGCGGCAATTCTTCACGCTGCTTCCAAGGTAAGTGAGTTGATAACTCTCAGTATGGGGATCGCTACTACTGTACCTGCTGCTGGTTTCTCGATCGAGGAGTTGATTGGACAGGCCGATCGAGCGCTGTATCGAGCTAAACTAGAAGGGCGCGATCGTATAGTGGCCCTAGACTTGAAAATAGAATTTCAGGGCCCGAAAGGAGTATGTTCTGATGATTGTGAGAGAAGCTAAAATCGCTGACGCACCTGCAATCGCACGGGTGAATCTAGATACTTGGCGGACAGCTTACCGAAAAATTGTACCGCCAGATTACTTCGCGCAACTGTCCTATGAAAAAGCAGAAAGCCGTTGGCAGGAAATCCTGGCAAACGTCAAAAATACTGGGGTTTTTGTCTGCGTTGCTGAGAATGATTCGGGGCAAATTGTGGGTTTTGCTGCGGGTGGTGGCGAGCGCACGGGCAAATATGTATATAAAGGAGAATTATTTGCCATCTATATTTTGGAGGAATATCAGCGTCAAGGAATCGGACGGCAACTCGTGAGAACAGTTGCCACAAAATTGGCAGAATTAAGTTTGAACTCGATGCTAGTTTGGGTACTAGGAGACAATTCAGCCTATAGGTTTTATGAATTCTTAGGAGGTGAAAAAGTAGACGAACAGCAAACAACTAGAGCCGGAGTTGCACTCAAAGAAATTGCCTACGGTTGGAAAGATATCGCAGTGCTGATTAACACGCCTTTATGACCTCAAAAGTGGAAGTTTTGTCAATCATCTATCAAACTTCCTCTCTTCATTTGTTCGCGTTCAATTGCCTCAAACAAAGCTCGAAAATTCCCCGCCCCAAAACCTCCAGCTTGCACCTGTTTGCCGTTAACTAAACTAACTCGGCGCTCAATAATCTCGAAAAAGAAAGTCGGTTCGGCAAAAATTGGCTGGGTAAAGATTTGCAGCAGCATCGCTGCGGGAGTATCTTCTTGCCAATCTGCCAAAACTTGACAAGCTGCAATTGCTGGCCAATCTGCGGGCAAATAGTTTTGCCGCTGCTGCAATTCGGAGTAGTATGTTGGAGGAACCGGCAGAAAAGGCAAACCGCACGATCGCAAATCGGCAACAACCCCCACAATATTATTAGTTTGCAAAGCCATGTGCTGAATTCCCGGCCCCCGATTTGCGCTCAAAAACTCTTGAATTTGAGAATTAGCTGATGCCGGTTCATTAATCGGGAATTGCACCCCACCTTCAGCGTGCACCATAACTTGGCTCCGCAAAGCCGATTTCTCAGTCTGAATGTCAAAATTTTGCTGCGGTTGAAAACCTAATATTTTTTGATACCAACTCACAGCACTTGACAAATCGCCCGATTCCACATTTAACACTACGTGGTCAATCCGAGTAAACAACGGCAGCTTATCCGAAGCCGATAGCAGTGAATGGCTGCCAATGCGCTCCACGAGAGTATGGGTTAAATCTCCCCAGCCCGCGATTTTGGCCCGCTTAAAATAGCCTGCTGCGTTTAGGTCTTCTTGAATCGGTTCCAGGATTTTAGCGCCTTGTGCAGCCGCTCTAGCTATCGCTAATTCGATATTTTTTACCCGAAAGCCTACATCGGCAATCCCTGGAGGATGAAACTTCAACCAACTAGCAGCGGGACTAGCGGGTGTCAGGGGCGAAGATAAAATAAAACAAACATTGCCGCTGCTGACAGCTTCAGTGTGAGTATGGCTATTGGCATAACCTGCTATTGATTGAAATCCTAACTTGCCGACAAACCAGTCGCGGGATACTTTAGCGTTTTCAACGTAAAATTGAATGCGATCGAACTCCATAATCAATAATTGAAAATGGAAACTGAAAAATGGAAAATCTGCTGATTTTCAAGGCGAAACTGCAAGGGAGAGACTGAGTAAGGGATATTTTTCATACTTTTTATTGCGCGCCCACTTAATAATAACCTAAAGATTGAATATCCTAGCTCCCTCTGAAGGTAGAAATAAGTCGGCACTTAAAAGAAACCCCGTGTCTGCGATAACTTGGATTTGGCCGCGAGGTCTTCATCAAGCGGTAAGGTTTGCCGAGGCGCACCCTACATAATTAGGTTGCGGGCCAGTTCTCAAACTTAAAGATGTCATAATTTTTCGGGCTTTGGGCTTCCGCTGCCGAATCCCGAATGCCTTCAAATCACTCCTCAATCGCTAAAAGAACAAATGACTTTCCGGCTGAATATTAATCTCCATCGGCACAGCTTGCGGGTCAGCCGAAAGAGCAAACATAATCGCATTTGCAGCAGTTTCGGTACTCAGCATTTTTGACCTGTCTACCTTCAAACTCACATTATCCCAAAACGGAGAATCCACGCCGCCAAAATAGAATAGCGTAAACTTAATGCCGTAGCGTCGCAGCTCATCTGCCATGCACTTGCTGAAACCAACTACCCCAAACTTTGAAGCGCAATAAGCCGTTCCCATCGCCATCGAATGCTTGCCCAAAATCCCGATGACGTTGCAAATGTGGCCGGATTTGCGCTCTTTCATCACATTCGCCGCTGCTTGAGACGTGTAAAAACTGCCTTTTAAGTTCAAGTCAAGCATTGCATCTAAATCAGCGGGTTCTAACTTGTTCCACTGCTTGAGAATTCCGGCACCGGCGGCGTTTACGAGGGCATCAATTTGTCCGAAATGTTCCACAGCTTTGTGCATCAGCGTCTCGACTTGCGGCAAATTGGTGATATCTGTGGGTACGCACAGTACCTCTGTTGCTGAAAGTTCGCTAGCTAAAGCGTCTAATTTACTGGTGTCTCTGGCGGCGAGCACTAGCCTCGCACCCGCATCAGCGAGTTGGCGGGCCACTGCTGAACCGATGCCGCCAGTCGCACCCACCACAACCACAACTTTGTCGTGCATATCCCTTTACATTTCTTTACGTCCAGATTGGATGATAACTCAAGTTGCTAGTAATGGCGATGCTTATAGCGGTTCTCAGATAAATGAGGTATACAAAAACCCTGTATTGTCAAGCTTTCCAGGTCAAAATTCGTACCTCACCTTTTTGAGAAAGGCTATATATATTTTAATTTTTAATTAATTGAGGGAAACTTGCCAGCCTTTTTCGGCTTTTTTTAGCTGGAGAGAAGCGCAGGATTGCAAAAATTTAGTAAATTTCCTACCGAGATTAAAATCTTTAATTATTTGGGTAATTTGTTTGCCGTATTGTCGGTGAAATTCGCTGCCTACATTGGAGAGAAATACAGAATTTTCAGGAGAGTTGCCTGTTAAGTCGCCAACGATTTTGACAAGAGCTCTTTCCAAGTCTTCCAGAGAATTAATATCTGTCAAGCTGGCAGGTGCTGCCTGATGGTTATTCAGATTTTCTTGGCTAAGTATTGGCGGTGGGGGCGACAGTTTGACTTCAAAAAGAGTGACATAAGTTTGAGAAGTTTCTGAGGGTTTGTGGAGGACAAAATCGGTGGGATATTTAAGAAAGATATCGCGGGTTTTAGTGCCCAACAAATGATGGGCAACAACTTGATTGAGGACTAAACCGTAATTCTCCCTAAATAAAGCTGAAACAGTAGAAAGTTTTATCCACTGAGTTGAGGTGCGTTTTTGCTCTTTTTTGATTAATTCTTTTAGCTGAATAACTAATTGTTCTAGGGGTGTAATTTCCGGTATAGTTACAAGGGAATGGGTTTCAACTTGTCCAGTTTTGCTGTTTAAAACTATGATTTTATCTATTTGTTTGCGGACTTGAAATACGGTTAATCCGTGGGCTTGCAGTGTATTGCTGAGGTGGGTGAGGGCGCGATCGGACGAACAGACAAAAATCTCTTTGGCTGTGGGATAATGTACGAAAATCGATGCGCCGACTGTAGCCATTTTTAAGTCGGCGCTGTCTTTGCCGGGGGGGACGTGAATTAGTTGATAGCCGCGCTGGTGAAATTCGGCATCTTTTTTGCCCATGCTGCGCCAGTTGGCAAAGGCAACTTTGATTTGGATGGGATAGTGGCAAATTCCCTCTAGGAATTTTTCGGTTTCGATGTTGAGTTGCAAGTTTTCGACATCTAGCAGCAAGATAGCAATGCCGAGAGGAAGCGGGGCTGGTTGATTGGCTGTTGGAGTTGGAGGTTCTAACGAAACTGAGTTTTGTGATTTAGCTGGTGCTGTTTGAGATTGGGCTACCTGCTGAATTTTGGCAAATAATTTGCTGAATTGAGGTGAATTAACGAATTCTGGAACCAGCAGAATTTGTAGGTATTTTTTCGCAGTCAGCAGCAGGGAATCTGTATCGCTGGCTACTGTGAAACTTTTTGTCAATTTTCCAATCAAAACTGACTGAAAATCAGGTTTTGCCCAGGGGGTTTTCCTGTATTTTTCAGCTATCCATTCGGGATGCTTTTCCTGAATGGTAATTAGGGTTTGAGCTATATAGCGACTGATGGCGCTGAATGCGAGAGATTCTTGAGTCGCCAGCAAGGGAGTTCGATCGGGCATGACCCTCTACAATGCGGGATGCTGTTTCAATTTATCACACTTCTAGTTTCTCGCCGGGAGTCGGACGATCGCCCGCCAAATTAAACCGACGGCAATTAATGCCAATCCTGTCAGCCAAATTTGCCTCTCCACCCAGAAAGCCAGAAACAGACAATTCCCCAAACCCACCCAAGCCAACCACTGCGGATAAAGCCTTTCGGCGGGGGAAAGTTGCAGCGCGGCGAGGTTGGTGATAGCGTAATATATCAAAACGCTAAAAGCGCTAAATGACCAAGTGGTTTTGACATCGCCGACGAGGATTAAAAGTGCGATCGTAACTTCCACAACCACAACAGCCACATAAGGAGTTGTCCCCTCTGGATTCAGCCGCGCCAACACTCTCGGCATATCCAAGCGTCGCCCCATCGCCAGCCAGATGCGCGACAGCCCTAAAATTAAGTTCAGCAAGACTCCCAACATAGCGGTAATTGCGCCGACGGCTAGCAGTTGAGAAACTCCCGGAATTCGGAAACTGCGGGCGATGACTTCCAAGGGTGCAGTCGTGCCCCCTATTTGTGAAGACAGTTTATCGGTTCCCCCCGCGCCCGTGACAACAACTGCTACCCCCACGTAAAGCAGCATTGTCAGCACCAAAGTGAAAATTATGGCTTTGGGAATGGTTTTCCTCGGTTCCCGCACTTCCTCGCTCATTGTGGTGATGCGGGCGTAACCGCTATAAGCGACAAACATCAGGGCGGTGGCCTGGAAGATGGAGCCGATCGAGCTATCATTCTGTACGGTGGCCATTTCCCACCTTACCTCTGGCAAACCGACAGCAACAAACACCGCTAAGGATAGGAGTGTAACGGAGACTATGGCAGTATTGGCAATATTCGATCGCCTAATTCCCGTCAATACAATTAAAGTGATGGCGGCGAGGGCGACTAAAGCTGTTAGGATCAGGTAAGTGCGATCGGCTACACCAACTGCATTTAAAAAATACCCCGCAAAACCCAAAGCAGCAGTAGCAGCAGAAGCCGTTTTCGCCAACAAAAACATCCAGCCGGCAGTGAAACCCAGCCAAGGATTGAGATATTTGTAGCCATATTCATAAGTACCGCCGCTAACAGGATGATTTGCCGCTAATTGAGCGCTGTTAAGGCCATTGCAAACAGCAACAAAAGCTGCAATACCTACAGCCAAAATCACTCCCGGCCCAGCAACTTCCGCAGCAATGCCGATACTCACAAATACCCCAGTGCCCACAATCGAGCCCAGCCCCATCAGAGTAGCGCCGAAAATACCCAATTCTCGCTTTAGCAGTGTTGAAGACATAAATATAGCAGGCAAGATGCCTGCACAAAAATATTTGTCTGTTGTGGAACAGGCATCTTGCCTGTTCTGAAGACATAACTATAGCAGGCAAGATGCCAGCTCCACAAAAATATTTGTCTGTTGTGGAACAGGCATCTTGCCTGTTCTGAAAGAGTTTCAAGATGTAAGTATTAACCGAAACGGCCTTGAATGTAATCCCTCGTACTCGAATTGCCGGCAGAAGTAAAAATCTTACTTGTCGGGCCAAATTCAACCAGGCGGCCGATGCGACTTTCATCAGTATTAAAAAATGCCGTGTAATCAGAAACGCGAGCAGCCTGCTGCATATTGTGCGTCACAATCACAACAGTTAACTGCTGCCGCAGAGTCTGAAATAACTCCTCAATCTTCATCGTAGAAATCGGATCTAAAGCAGAACAAGGTTCATCCATCAGCAAAATTTTTGGCTGCACAGCCAAAGCGCGAGCAATACAAAGTCGCTGCTGCTGTCCCCCCGAAATCCCCTGAGCCGATTTCTTCAAATCGTCTTTGACTTCATTCCAAAGCGCCGCACTTTTAAGTGCAGATTCCACAATTTCATCTAATTCTGCTTTGCTTTTGCGACCAAAAATCCTCACCCCGTAAGCAATATTATCGTAGATGCTCAGCGGAAAAGGATTTGGTCTTTGAAACACCATCCCAATTTGGCGGCGCAAACTATTAATGTTTACTTTCTGACTGTAAATATCCTGTCCAAAAAACTCTACTCTTCCTTTAATTTGAACCTTTCCCTCCAATTCACCAATCCGGTTGAGAGCTTTGAGAAAGGTAGATTTGCCGCAACCTGAAGGCCCAATAATAGCCGTAATTTGCGGGTGAGGGATATTCATCGATAAATTTTCTAAGACTTTGTGAGTTCCGTAATAAAAACTCAAGTCCTGAACCCGCAGTGCTGGCATTGCATTGGGGTCAATTTCCGGGGTAGCCTCGTCTAGGAATTGGTGTGTATAGTCTTCGGATTTCAAGTTAGCTTTAGGTTTCATTATTTGCCTGGTTATATTGTTAATATTTGACTGAGAGATGCACTTTAGTTATTGATTTATCGGTTTTGCAAGCGTTTCCGAGTTACTGTACGGGATGCGACGCTAGCAATTAAAACCATGCCCAAAAGGACAGAGGCAGCAGTCCACGCCAATTCGTTCTGCTCCTTGTAAGGAGAGCTGGCGTAGCTATATATTAATACCGACATAGAAGGAGTCGGAGTCAGCAGTGTTTCGGGAATTTCTTTGAGTTTTGAGATAGTTTCTGCACCTATGGGGGACTGCGTTATCTCGCCCAATTTATCAACTAAAGGAGGCCAAAATTGACTCGACAACGCCGTTACAATCAGCGGCGCGGTTTCGCCGGCGGCCCGGGAAGCAGCGAGTAAAATACCTGTGGTAATAGTTGGAAGTGCTGAGGGTACGATCGTGCGAAACATAGTTTGAAAGCGTCCACCTCCCAAAGCAGCAGAAGCGAGACGGTAAGAAGTAGGCACTAATTTTAATGCTTGTTCTGTTGTCAGAGCAACAACTGGAAGCATGATGATGCCGAGGGCAAAACCACCTGCTAATGCTGAAAATGCTTTGGTAGTAACGACAATTAGGGCGTAGGAAAAGACGCCAACTACGATCGAGGGAACGCTGCTGAGAATGACGGTGATAAAGCGAATACTATTGGTAAGCGCTTTGTTTTCTCTACCAAACTCCGACAAAAATATTCCCGTCATTACGCCTATGGGCACGCTAATTAATGTAGCAATTCCTACCATTAAAGCAGTGCCGATAATGGCATTTGCAAAGCCGTTGGGCTGGTCTTCAACTCCGACGGGTGCTGGTAGAGACACTAGCACTTCCCAGCTCAAATGTGTCAGTCCTTCCCCCAATATTTTGTATAAAATAGCAAACAAAGGGAGCAGGGCCAGAGCTGTGAGAGCGAAAGCGATAACTGTCATTCCCCGGCTGAAAAAAGTTCGGCTTAGCGACAGGGGGTTGTTGATTTCTGTATCCAGAATACTGTTTGAATTTTGTGCTTGAGTCATGCGATTTTAGATTTGAGATTTTAGATTGAACCAGCGGGTAAATCCGGTGGCGCGACTTGGAACCAAATTGCTTTAGATGATGTTAAGTTTTAGCTTTCTTGGCCCCAATTAGCTGAACTAACAATACTGCGATCGCATTTACCAACAGAGTGATGACAAATAGAATTAGGGCTAAATACATCAAAGAGCCGATGTGCAGCGGTTCGAGAGCTTCCCGAAATTGACTTGCCAAAACAGCAGGAATTGAGTAGCTGGGAGCTAGCAGGGATGGGTTAATTTGAATCGAGTTGCCAATTACCATTGTGACTGCCATTGTTTCGCCTAAAGCGCGTCCCAAGGCTAATATGGTGGCGCCGATAATCCCCGAACTAGCTGCTGGTAATAACAGCTTGAATATTGTTTCCCAGCGGGTGGCACCGAGGGACATGGAAGCACTGCGTAAATCTACTGGAACTGACATCAATACATCGCGGCTGATGGCGGCTACTGTGGGCAAAATCATAATTGATAACAGTATTCCAGCCGGGAGCATTCCGGGGCCTAAAGGTTCGCTGCTGAACAGGGGAAACCAACTGAAATTATCAAACAATGACTGCTGCAAGGGCAACAAAAAGGGAATCAAAACAAAGATTCCCCACAGCCCAACTATCACGCTGGGAATAGCCGAGATTAGTTCAACCATGAATCCCAAGGGCGATCGTACCCAAACGGGTAAGAAGTTTTCGCTAGTAACTATAGCTACTGACAGCCCTAAAGGAAGTGCGATGATTATGCCGATCGCAGAACTAATTACAGTACCGTAAATAAACGGCAAAGCCCCAAACTGCAACTCGCCGATATCCCACTTGCGATTCCACAAGAATGAGAGTCCAAATTGGCTAATAGCAGGCCAAGCATCTTTAAAAATTACCGCACTCATCCAAAAGAGCGTACCCGCTGTCACTAGGGCAAAACCCCATACAAATAGTGTAAATCCTGACTCCATCCATAGACCTTCACCAGCAGTATCGGTCAAATCTACTTCTGTGTTTATTCCTACCGATTTTCTAGTCAATTTGTTCGGTTTTTTTGAAATATTCGTCATACCGAAATTAGTGCGTACCAAGTGAAATATTTGCTTGAAAGACGAGTAATTCTAATGGGCTGGTAGGGTGCACAGTGCTCACGATTGGTATCAATTTACGACGGAAACCTTCTATCTATCTCGTTTGTATCGAAGCCTCGATCCCCCTAAATCCCCCTTAATAAGGGGGACTTTGAGAGCCTCCTAAATCCCCATAAATCCCCCTAAATCCCCTTAACAAGCGGAACTTTCAATGCTCTTGTTCCCCCCTTTTTAAGGGGGGTTAGGGGGGATCGAGGATTTAAATACGAGCGAGAGGAATGTAAAATTTAGATGGGCCTCAGCTTAACTCATAACCCCGTGCGATCGCCAGAATTAACCTCTGGCAACCACAGTCTGATTAACTGTTTGAACCACCTTTTGAGCTGTAGCTGAAGGAATTGTAGTATACTCTAGCTGTTTGTTGATACCTTGACCTGTAGTCATCACCCAATTAACCATCTTTTTAATAGCCTCTGCTTTCGCAGCAGGATACTGTTTGTAGATTAACAGCCAAGTCAAACCAACAATCGGATAACCGTCGTTGGGATTGCCTTCTACTAAGCGGAAATCTGCTGGGAATGTTTCCCCTGCTAAAGCTTTCTCTGCTTCGGCCAAGCTAGGATCTACAAACCGGCCAGCTTTATTTTGAATAAATGCTGTTTGGAGATTGTTTTGCCGAGCAAAAGTATCTTGAACGTAGCCGATCGCACCCGCTGTATTTTTCACCAAAGCAGCTACGCCGGGGTTTCCTGGACCCCTGACAGCGGTGTCTGGCCACTTCGGTTGCGCCGCAGCTTTGATGCTACTGCCAGTCGCCTGCAAGTGATTAGCAAAAATAAAGCTAGTACCGCTGCTGTCTGCCCGTACAGCTACTCGAATCGCAGTATTTGGCAAGCCTTTAGCTTGTCCAGAAATTCCGGCTATTTTAGGATCATTCCAGCGAGTAATTTTACCTTCAAAGATGCCTTTCATGGCATCGTTATTTAGCCTCAGATTGTTCACTCCGGGCAAGTTGTAAACAACTGCAACAGCGCCGCCAGCAGTCGGAATCGCCATGACGCCGCGCTTTACTTCGGCTATTTGTGCAGCAGTCATCAGCGCATCGCTGCCTGCGAAATCAACAGTGCCTGTAATTAATGCTTTGATGCCAGCACCGCTGCCGGTTCCTTCGTAGTTTACAGTAATTTGATTTGCACTTCTCATCTGAGAGAAGTAGCGATCGTAAAGAGGTTTAGGGAAAGTTGCTCCCGAACCATTTAGTGTTACAGCAGCTACAGCGGAACTAATCAAAGTCAGCGAAAATGCTGCTGCTGCTAGTGTCACTATAAAACTACGTCGCCAACGTCCTATGAAAAAATTCATACTCCTCCTCTCCCTTAATAGCCGGCTTTGCAAATCTCCTCCATAGGATAGACTGAAACTTCCAAAGAAAGGGATCTAAAAGAATAAGATCGTTTTAAATTTTGGTTAAAAATAGATTAAATAATAACAGAATAAGCTTGTCTTAAATTTTGGTTAAAAATAGATTAAATTTTCCGACCGAAGACTCAGAAACATGATTTCTTAAATAAGTCAGGGAGCTGACTGTGCGATCGCCACTTCATAAATTTTACCGTTTTTCTTAATTTTAAATGTTTTGCATGATTGCAAAAATTTAATCACCTTGTTGCCCAAATTCAGCGATTGCAGTTTTTTAGTAATTGGTTGATTGTATAACTTATTAAATTCGCTGGCAACCTGGCTAACCGGAATATAACTACCGGGAGACTGAGCAGTTAATCCTGTGAGAATTTTGACTAGAGATGCTTCCAGGGCAGCAGAGGAATGAGTTTTTTAATTGGAGGATTTTTTGGCGATCGCCACTTGATGTTCCTGACCGATTAATTTTACTTGAAAAACACCCCACTCCGACTGCAAATATTTGATTACACTGAAATTTTTACCCAGAAAAATTTTGACAACCGAATCAGCATGAGATTGATACTTCGCCAAAAAATCTTTCTTGAGTTTGACCACAGGAATAGCATCCTCTTTTAACTCAATTTTTGCAGCTTCAATGATTTCTACAAGTATAGTTTTAAAAACATCCAGCGACTCAATAGCATTTGAATTGAGACCAGGTATTATTTGTATTTGGGGCAAATTTTGCTCCGCAACATTTTGATTAACAGCAACGGTAGCCAAAGATGCTTCAAGCACCGGGGTAACTTCGTTTTGCGCTGACTCCGACAGTGCAGCAGCAGGGGAAGTTGTAGAAGGGAAAACAATAGTGTGGCGCTCTTGAAAAAGCTCAGCCACAGTAGAAAAACGAGCGCTCCGCTCATCAATAGATTTGCGTTCAGCCTTCAACAAATCTGCAACTTGATTAGCCAATTCTTCAAAACTAGGGATTTCCTCTTCCCTTTCGCAAGAATAGTGCTTGCTCTCACCATTCTGACAGTTTTCTACAGACAAAACAGAATTTTGCCGGCGCACCCGAAAGACAGTCAATCCCTGATTTTGCAACTGATTGCAAAGATGATTTAACAAACCATCCGAAGAACAGACAAAAACTTGTTTTACATCCCGATATCGGTATAAAATAGCAGCGCCAAAAGCAATCATTTTACCATCAGCACTATTAGCACCGCCCGGAACGTGAATCAGTTCGTAACCGCGATCGTAAAGTTCAGCATCCAACTTGCCGATACTCGGGTTTTTCCAGTTAGCAAAAGCAATTTTAACTTGCAGGGGATAGTCGCACAAACCGGCTAAAAATTGTTCTGTATTAACCTTAAGTTTGAGATTTTCGGCATCCAACAGCAAAATCGCAATCCCGCCGGACTCTGTGGTGGTTGCAGGGGCGATTTCCTTCGGGATAGCTTCGCTTAACCGTGTTTCGGTGCATTTGCGATTTAAAGAGTCGGGGCCGGGCGGCTCAAAAAATTGTTTGCGGCAAGCTTTGCAAAGATACCGCTGGCGACCGTTGGGACGGCCGTTTTTACGAACTTGGTCAGATTCGCATCGAGGACATTCTATGTAACCCATTATGCAGCCTACTCCTGAACCGAACAAGACATTATCTATCTTCTTCTTTCTCTTCCTACCCTACCCTTCGGGAACCCCTGCGGGGAACGGGAACGGCTTCGCCGAACGCGCCCTTCGCGTCTTCGCGGTTCGTTAAATACGTATCTTTTGAGCGGTTCAGGAGTAACTTGTGGCAGTCGATCGGCTCATAATAACAAAAGAACGTTAACAATTCTTAAAAAAAATGGCAAGAGACTTGCGGGGATTCCTAAAACTACTCGAAGAACGGGGACAACTGCGCCGGATTAGCGCCTTAGTCGATTCCGACCTCGAAATTGCCGAAATTTCCAACCAAATGCTGCAAAAAGGCGGCCCTGGATTGCTGTTTGAAAACGTCAAAGGGGCCGAATTCCCCGTCGCCATTAACCTGTTGGGTACGGAAGAGCGCGTTTGCTGGGCGATGAACATGGAAAAGCCGATCGAACTAGAAGAGCTCGGCAAAAAATTGGGAATGCTACAACAGCCAAAACCGCCGAAAAAGATATCCCAAGCCATAGAATTCGGCAAAGTCTTGTTCGACGTAGTGAAAGCCAAACCAGGCCGTGATTTCTTCCCAGCTTGTCAGCAAGTGGTGTTTGAAGGGGAAGGCGTGGATTTGAACAAAATCCCGATGATTCGCCCCTATCCGGGAGATGCGGGCAAAATTATCACCCTCGGTTTAGTAATTACCAAGGATTGCGAAACCGGCACGCCGAATGTGGGCGTTTATCGCTTGCAATTGCAGTCAAAAAACACGATGACTGTCCACTGGTTATCTGTCCGTGGTGGCGCGCGACACTTGCGGAAAGCGGCGCAGGCTGGTAAAAAGTTGGAAGTTGCGATCGCCCTGGGAGTCGATCCTTTAATCATTCTCGCCGCAGCAACCCCAATTCCTGTAGATTTATCCGAATGGTTATTTGCCGGACTTTATGGCGGTTCCGGCGTGAGTTTAGCGAAGTGCAAAACCGTAGATTTGGAAGTACCGGCGGACTCGGAAATCGTGTTAGAAGGAACGATTACGCCGGGAGAAGTTCTGCCCGACGGGCCCTTCGGGGATCACATGGGTTATTACGGCGGCGTGGAAGATTCGCCGTTGGTGCGGTTCCACTGCATGACGCACCGCAAAGACCCGATTTATCTGACGACATTTAGCGGGCGGCCGCCGAAAGAAGAAGCAATGATGGCGATCGCGCTTAACCGTATTTATACGCCTATTTTGCGGCAGCAAGTATCGGAAATTGTCGATTTCTTCTTACCGATGGAAGCGCTTAGTTATAAAGCGGCAATTATCTCGATTGATAAAGCATATCCCGGTCAAGCGCGCAGGGCTGCTTTAGCATTTTGGAGTGCATTACCGCAGTTTACTTACACTAAGTTTGTGATTGTTGTCGATAAAAGTATCAACATTCGCGACCCCCGTCAAGTAGTTTGGGCAATTAGTTCTAAAGTCGATCCAGTTCGCGATGTATTTATTCTGCCGAATACGCCTTTTGATACGTTAGATTTTGCTAGTGAAAAGATTGGTTTGGGAGGCAGAATGGGGATTGATGCTACTACGAAGATGCCGCCGGAAACCGATCACGAATGGGGGGAAGTTTTGGAGTCCGATCCGGATGTGGCGGCGATGGTAGAAAGGCGTTGGGCTGAGTATGGTTTGGCCGATTTGAATTTGGGAGAAGTCGATCCGAATTTGTTTGGTTATGAGATGAAGTAGGGAAGTGCAACAAGGTTGTCTCCTGGCTTTTTTGAGTAAAATACGATTCCTCAATTGCTGACAATACAGTATAAACACAACAATGTTGTGTCCTGGTTTTTTTGAGTAAAATACTAGAAACACAACATTGTTATTTCCTTAGACAATAAACTCTATTTGAATCTTCGCGAGCATTATTTCTTCTTTATTGTTCCAAAATCTCAACTAAATCCTCGATCGCAATCTCAAAAGCACGAGCCATCTTGTCCAAAGCTGTGTAGTCTACAGTTGCCATACCTGGAGAATTAGCATAGGTGGCGATCGTAGTGTATGTAATACCCGTTCTGTTGGAGACTTCCCTGAGAGTCCAACCCTTCTCTTGAGCAAATTCTCGAACTCGCAGTCTAATTCGTCCCATATTCCCAACGATCAATCAGCCTACTCTTCCAAAATCTCAACTAAATCTTCGATCGCAATATCAAACACACGAGCCATTTTGTTCAAAGCCGTATAGTCTACAGTTGCCAGCTTGGGAGAATGGGCATAACTTCTAACGGTACTGTAAGGAATGCCCGATCGCTCAGAAACTTCTTTCAAAGTCCAACCTTTCTCTTGGGCTAGTTCTCGAACTCGCAACCGAATTAACCCCATCTTTCCGCTGAAAAATCAGTTTACCGTTCCAAAACCTCAACCAAATCTTCGATCATCAAATCGAAGACAGCAGCAAGTTTCTGCAAAGCCGTGTAGTCTACCGTTGCCAGTTTAGGAGCTTGGGCGTATTTTTTAACCGTGCTGTAGGGAATTCCCGTTCTGTCAGACACTTCTTTGAGCGTCCAACCCTTCTCCTCAGCGAGTTCTCGAACTCGCAATCGAATTAATCCCATTTATGCTTGACAGCAGCTATGCTCATATCTTTTAATAAAGATAGTTAACAGCGATCGCCCCCTGACCTGAGAAATCTAGAGCGATCGCCTTTCATTCACCACCCACAAAAGTGGGAAGGATTTTCCTATGATACCAAAACAACCGACTTATCGCGATCGACTTCAACCTTGGTGCATAATTCGCCACATCCCCAACTGTCAGCGGTTAACAGTCACCCGTTTCGCCCGCCGCCCCGATGCCGAATCTTACCTAAATGCGCTGCGCCGCTTAATGCCCGCAGTCCCGCATACAATTGTTTTCGTGAATGCGCTGTCTGTCTTAAATGAAAACAGCGTTCCAATTCCGATGCAATTGTCGATCGAAGTTTAAGCGTTGAAAAGTGTGAACAACAGGTAAGATGCCGGTTCCACAAACATTAAAATATGTTGTGGCGTGGGCATCTTGCCCGCCCAAGAAACAGGCAAGATGCCTCTTCCACAAATATTCAACTAAACTAGAAATAGATTTGAGTCAAGGAGTCACATCAATGCCATCTCCCTTTCCCGGTATGGACCCGTATTTAGAGCATCCTGAACTCTGGCCTGCCCTACACCACTGGCTAATTATTGAAATTGCCAGATTATTATCTCCGCAATTACGTCCTAAGTATTTAGTGTCTGTAGAAGTGAGAATGTATGAAACCGCTGACGACAATTTATCAATTGGCATTCCTGATGTAAACGTAATTCAGCCAACAACTACAACCGAATTAATCACATCAAACGTAGCCGTTGCAGCGCCACCAACACAACCCTTGACAGTAAACATTCCCATGCCCTACCAGGTTCGGGAAGGCTATTTAGAAATTAGAGAAAGAGGAAACCAAGAACTAATCACCCTGATTGAAATCCTCTCGCCTAGCAATAAGCGCACAGGAAAAGGACGACAAATGTACGAAGAAAAGCGAGAAGAAATTTTATCCAGTCGCACTCATTTAATTGAAATAGATTTATTGCGGCGCGGTCAAAAAATGCCAGTTATTGGCAATGACATTGAAAGCCACTATAGCGTTTTGGTGTGTCGGGGAAATCGCCGTCCCAGAGCAGATTTGTACGCTTTTAACGTGCAGAACCCGCTGCCTGCCTTTCCTCTGCCGCTGCGATCGGGCGATACCGAACCTATAATCAATTTGCAGGAATTATTCACTCAAATTTACGACATAGCAAGTTACGACCTCAAGATAGATTATCGCAACTGGGAAGTCATACCACCGCTGTCAGAGGCAGATACAATTTGGGCAGATGCTTGGTTGCGCGATCGAGGATTGCGAGATTAATTTGGGCTGGAGCCAAAATCTGGTTAAATACCCTATTTATTTCTTAGTCGGCGGAGGCAGACTTCGTTTGACTTGCAGAGCGATTTCCCTTGCAGAATGACTTAATTCTCAAATTGCTTGACAGCTAAACATCTTGACTTTGCATCAACCGCTGCTTCAAACGCGCCGGATCTCCCCGATCGACAACTTGGCCCTTTTCCAACAAAAAAGCCCCATCACAATAATTCAACTCATCCAAACGGTGAGTCACCCACAAAGCCGTAATCCCGCGATTTTTCACCAACCGCTGCACCGCCGCCACCAAATCCAACTGAGAATCAGGATCTAACAAAGCCGTCGGTTCATCCAACAGCAAAATTTCGCAGTGACGGGCGATCGCCCCAGCCAGGGCAATTCGCTGCTTCTGGCCCCCACTCAAAGCATAAATCGGCCGCCGCTGCAAATCCAGCAAATTCACAGCCTCCAAAGCCTCCGCCACCCTCTCCCGCACCTGAACGTTAGAAAGCTTTTCCTCCACCAAGCCAAAAGCCACATCCGCACCCACCGTCGGCATCACCAATTGGTGGTCGGGGTTTTGGAACACAAAACCCACTCGCCCGCCCAGGTCAATTTCCCCCGACTGGGGGTGCAGCAGCCCAGCCATCAGCCTCAGCAGCGTAGATTTGCCACTGCCGTTAGTGCCCAAAAGCATCCAAAACTCGCCCTTGGGTACATCCAGAGAGCAACCTTGCAACACTCGATCGCCCGACGGCCAGCAAAAACCCAAATCCCGCACAGCAACGGCTGACTGGCTCATATCGGCACCAACACCCCCAGCCCTCATTCTGCTGTCATCGAGACAAAGCCAGGGGATCTGCCTGTAGATGACGCCCCCGATTTCTGAGAAACCACCACCCCAGAAATCTCGCTGCTGAGTACAGCCACCTTTTTCTCAGGATTTTTCTCGCAGGTGAGTTCCAAAATTTGCGGTTGGGAGTTGCGAATCGCCGCCAGTACCTGCTGGTAAACAGTCTCAGCGTCCTCCTCCAACTTCCGCTGCACCGACAGCGAGACGGGCGTATTTTTCACAATGATGTCAATGCTGAACATATAGTCTTAAAAACCTAAGTTTGGAGCTCTATCCTCAGTATATATATAGGACTTACCCACGGAAACCCAGTTTCTTAGAAAAATCAGAGGTTGAGGGCGATACATCTACCAAGCCACGGGGCTTCTGACCCAAAGCGCAGAGACTCCTATATAGTAGAAGTCCCCAAAAGCAGGGCAAAGACTTCGGGGACTTCGAGGGCTTCGGGGAGTTCGCACAAGTCAATCGATTTTAGATTTTAGATTTTAGATTTTAGATTGAGCCCTTGACCCCACGGATAAATTCGGGGGGCAATTTTCATCGGATACAGGTTTTTTATTTCTGGACGGATGAATCCGGGGGCTTGTATCCTGGATGCTTTCGGTCAAAAGTCAAGAGCCGAAAGTTTTTTCAGAAAAACTTGCTCTTGTAAAGAATTACCTCTATAATCGTCAATACGGTAAAGAAAAGTAAACTCTGTTCATAATCCAACTTGTTTTCTGCTAAGCAGAGGCAACGGTTGGAGACTAATGACTAGAGAAAGATCCGCTGTAATTATATCCATTTGGAGATTTGCGTAATGACAATCGCAGTCGGACGCGCCCAGACCGAAAGAGGCATATTTGATGTACTCGACGACTGGCTCAAACGCGATCGCTTCGTCTTCGTAGGCTGGTCTGGCATCCTGCTATTCCCCTGCGCCTACCTAGCCATCGGTGGCTGGTTAACAGGCACCACCTTCGTCACATCCTGGTACACCCACGGTTTGGCAAGCTCCTACCTCGAAGGAGCCAACTTCCTCACCGTAGCAGTCTCCACCCCAGCCAACAGCCTCGGACACTCCCTGCTGTTCCTGTGGGGCCCCGAAGCACAGTGGGACTTCACCCGCTGGTTCCAACTCGGTGGGCTGTGGACATTCGTAGCCCTGCACGGTGCCTTCGCACTGATCGGCTTTTGCCTGCGTCAGATTGAAATCGCCCGTTTGGTAGGCATCCGTCCCTACAACGCCCTAGCATTCACCGGCCCCATCGCCGTGTTTGTGTCGGTGTTCCTGCTTTACCCCTTGGGTCAATCAGGCTGGTTCTTCGCCCCCAGTTTCGGCGTCGCAGCAATTTTCCGCTTCCTGTTATTCCTGCAAGGCTTCCACAACTGGACGCTCAACCCCTTCCACATGATGGGCGTTGCAGGCATCTTGGGCGGCGCGCTGTTGTGCGCCATCCATGGTGCAACCGTAGAAAACACCTTGTTTGAAGACGGCGAAGGCGCAAACACCTTCCGCGCCTTCAACCCAACTCAATCTGAAGAAACCTACTCGATGGTGACAGCCAACCGTTTTTGGTCGCAAATCTTCGGAATTGCCTTCTCCAACAAGCGCTGGTTGCACTTCTTCATGCTGTTCGTACCCGTCACAGGCTTGTGGATGAGCTCCATTGGCATCGTCGGTTTAGCATTAAACCTGCGCGCCTATGACTTCGTATCACAAGAATTACGCGCTGCTGAAGATCCTGAGTTTGAAACGTTCTACACTAAGAACATTCTGCTTAACGAAGGCATTCGTGCTTGGATGGCTCCGACAGACCAACCCCACGAAAACTTCATCTTCCCTGAAGAAGTTCTGCCTCGCGGTAACGCTCTGTAATTAGCGCGAAACATCAAAATTTCCAACATTTTAAAAGGGTAAGATAAAGCAGTTTAGGCTTTACCCTTAATGCTTAAAAAGCTCCCGCCACCAGGCAGGAGCTTTTTGTTTCCAGGAGTTGAGCGAATTAGCGCCCTAAAAAAAGTTGATTTTGTACAAAAACCAACTCTGCCTGTAGCTAGAAAAACTTGTGTCTTTATATCTCGTGAACTCTCCTATCTGGCAAGAAATCGATCTGCCTTTCCCAGCCGCCAGAGTTGCAATGAACCTGATAGCCACACAGCGCGGATTTTGGAGAACATATCCGCAAATGGCTGAAACTTCGATCGCCCGATTGCTGTAGAGATCGATCAAAGACCTTGCAGCAGCAGTAATTTGCCCTCATCTTACAAAAATCTCAATTTGCATCCCCCACTTCTAATTCCTTGTGTTATTCTAATAATTGTGAATACTAGAATGATACTCAGAACGCAAGTTCTTCTGGTAACGCTGGCAATGGCTAGCGCACCAATCATCACCTTAAATCTTGTATTTAGGTGATGTGCGTTCCAATATTAAGCCATTTAGCTAAACCTGGAGGTGATGCCCATGATAGAAAGTAGTAAACGCATGGGTCATCAGATTGGAAACTACCGGCTGTGCGCCGGGGCCGCTCACTAGCAGTCAGCCGTCGTCTCCAACGGGAAACGACTTCCACGGGGAACCAGGCTTAGCTAGGGATTCTCCCGGCAGTCAGGTTCTAATCTGAAGACCCGCTAGACCGCTCTCACCTCAAATAGTGTTAAATCTTGAGTATTAAAACTTGAGACTAAATGCTATGGGTGAGAGCGGATAGTTTTTGGTCAGGGTTTCTACACGTTGGCAGTTAATGTGCCATTCCTAATCCCAAAGAAAAAAAATTATGGCTGAGCTAATTAACAATACTCAAATTCAAGAGCGCGCCAGTCAATTGTCAGGCTGGACGGTTGAAGGTAAACAACTGCGGTGTACCCGTTTATTTAAAGATTTTATCGAAGCGATCGCCTTTGTGAATAAGTTGGTAGCCCCCTCAGAAGCCGCAGCACATCACCCCGACATAGAAATCTCCTACAACAAAGTTACAGTTAACTTGACAACCCACGATGCCGGAGGGTTAACTGAGAAAGACTTTGCGCTAGCCCAAGAAATTTCTACGCTAGATTAAAAGAGTGCCCGCTGGCCCAACAAGACTCCCCGCTAGAGAAAAGCTCGCAAATAAAAAATCGACTTGGGGTTAGAATCGGGTGCTAAAAAGTCGAGAGCCCAAACGTTCAATGTATAAAAGGCTATTCCCCATCATCCGACCATGATCGTATTTGAAAAGCCAGAGTTCAAGAACGAGTCTGCTGCAGAAAAAACCGATCTGATAGAAAAGCTTTTAGATATTGGCGCGGCTCTGTCGAGCGCCCAAGATTTGGGCGACTTGTTAAACTTAATTTTATCCAAAAGTAGAGAAATTACCTACAGCGATGCTGGCAGTGTTTACTTAGTAGATCACAGCGACGAAACACCTAAGCTGCTGTTCAAGGTAGCGCAAAACGCTTCTAAACCCAGCCTGTCGTTTAAGGAGTTTGCCCTGCCACTGACAGACAAAAGCTTGGCGGGATACGTTGCAATTACAGGTCAAAGTTTGAACCTGTCTGATGCCTACGACTTACCCCCTGGCGTACCCTACAGGCTAGATACCAGTTTTGACAGGGATATTAATTACCGCACTTGCTCGGTAATGGTACTGCCGATGCAAAACCGACAGGGGGAGACAATAGGTGTACTGCAACTGATCAACCGCAAAACAAAGGTAGATACGGTGCTGACAGCAGACAATGCCTGGGAATCGACGCAGCAGTATTCAGAGTGGGAAGAAAGGATAGTTCGATCTCTCGCTTCTCAAGCAGCAATCTCGATCGAGCGCAATCAACTCCAAGACAGCATAGAAAATTTGTTCGAGGGCTTCGTCAAAGCCTCGGTGCAAGTCATAGAAGCCAGAGACCCCTGTACCTACGGCCATTCAGAACGAGTAGCAGCCCTGACAGTACGCCTTTCAGAAGAAGTAAACACCGTCAGCAGCGGAGGACTTCGCTCTATTTACTTTAACAACCGCCAAATTCAAGAACTTCGCTACGCCGCCCTGCTGCACGATTTTGGCAAAATTGGAGTTCCCGAAGCAGTTTTGACCAAACAGAAAAAGCTCTACCCTGCACAGCTAGAAATCATTCGCCACCGCTTTGGCTTAGCTCAACGGACGATGGAAATGGAATGCCTCCAGTCTAAATACAAATACTTGCTGGAGCATTCAGCCTACCGAAAACACCAGATCCAGGAGCCAGAGTGCGCTCAATGCCAGGAAATCGAACAGCTAGACACTAAGCTAGCAGAGGCGAAAACCAGATTAGCAGAATACTGGGAAGTGCTGCTAGAGGCAAACGAGCCTCACATTTTGGCAGCCGAACCCCTAGCTCAACTGCGAGAGATTTCTCGACAAACTTACAGAGATATAGATGGGGCAAAGAAACCCCTGCTGAACCCAGACGAGATATTGCAATTGATGGTGTCGAGGGGCAACCTGACGCCGGAAGAACGAGCGGAGATAGAATCTCATGTAACTCACACTTATGACTTCCTCAAGCAAATTAATTGGACAAAGGATTTAAAAAATGTTCCAGAAATTGCCTACGGACATCACGAAAAGCTCGACGGCACAGGCTATCCGCGAGGTTTAAAAAAGTCAGAAATTCCCATTCAAGCGCAATTGATGACGATCGCCGATATTTACGACGCCCTGACAGCAGGCGATCGACCCTACAAACGAGCTCTGCAAACAGATGCAGCGATGAAAATTTTGCGGCAAGAAGCAGCTCACAACAAAATCAACGCTGATTTGTTAGAATTGTTCGATCATCGCCGAGTCTTTAGCGTCCTCGGACACAACTTGGATGTTAAAGTCGAATCAGCCTAGACGAGTCGGGCGTGCTGTGCTAAAAAGTAAATAAGGCGATCGGGCGCTATCTTGTGTCATCCGTCAAATCAATCGACAGCCCAAGTCTGGTCTGGTTTTGACGCGGTTGAGTACAGGTTAAAAAACAGGCTCTCCGCAGCCCTCAGTCACATCTATAAACTCGGTCAGCCCGAAAGAATCCAAAGAAAAAGTGAATTTTTGGTCTTTTTTTAGAGTATGCTAGTTGAGCAACAACTGACCACATAGAAGACTAGAAAAGTTTCTCTGTAATCGGTGTGAGGATGAGAGTGAATATGTCGAAATTTTTGTGGAGTTACCTATTAATCAGCCCAGCAGTCTTAGGAGCTACCCTAGTAGTTTCTTCGAGCGCGATGGCAGCAGACGCTCAGCAGGCTGCTGATGCGCTCAACCCCGCTGCAGCCAAAGCTGAAACCGCTGAAACCTTAGAAGCGAAACTAAATGCTTTAGCTGCTGTTTCCGAAACAACTGCAGCCAAAGCTGAAACCGCTGAAACCTCAGAAGCGAAACTAAATGCTTTAGCTGCTGTTTCCGAAACAACTGCCGCCTCCGAGCCAGTAGAAGAAATTTCCCAAGTCGCTGGCAGCGAAACTCCGGCAGCGATGGCAGATTTGGCCACGGCTGCAACTGAAAGTGTGATCGTCGGAGCCAACACAGCCCCTGCTGAGGCAGTGCCCCAAGCGGCATCACAACCTACAAGTGAACCTTTAGCTGCAGTTGAGCCAACAGTTGCTCAACCAGTAGAAAATTCGGCCGCTGCCGCCCAACTAGAAATTCCAGCCCCGGCAGCTACCGCTATCCCAGAGCAAATCGGTGCAGTTCAATTAGAAACTCCAGCCCCGGCAGTGGCAGAGTCGATCGAACAAAGTTTGCCACAACCGGCTGAATCTTTAGCTCAAACTGCAACACCACAAGAGCAAAACCCAGCCGCCACATTAGAACAGCTCAACCAGTACAGCAGCGAAGGTGCTGCCGGCGGCGAAACTCAAGGTCAAGTCACCTCTGTTTCCCAACTTTCCGACGTGCGGCCTACAGACTGGGCCTTCCAAGCATTGCAATCCCTAGTCGAGCGCTACGGCTGTATTGCTGGTTATCCTGACGGCACCTTCCGTGGCAACCGGGCAATGACTCGCTACGAATTTGCAGCCGGTTTAAATGCTTGCTTAGACAAGGTGAGCGAGCTAATTAGAGGCGGCACGGGCAACTTCGCTACGAGAGATGACTTGGCAGCCCTCCAACGGCTCCAAGAAGAATTTGCAGCGGAACTGGCAACCCTGCGCGGTCGAGTCGATGCTCTGGAAGCTCGGACATCCGAACTCGAAGCCAACCAATTCTCCACCACTACCAAGCTGACTGGGGAAGCTATTTTCGCTCTCAGCGACGACTTTAGTAGCGACGTTAGCGTTTTTGGCAGAGACGGCGAAAGAATCGGCAGCAACAATAACGAAACTGTCTTCCAACAGCGGGTGCGTCTCAATTTAAATACGAGCTTCACCGGCAGAGACTTGCTGCTGACCAGGCTTCAAGTCGGCAACGGTCAAAGATTCAACCTTGGGGCTACCAGCGAAGGCACTCAAACTTGGAACGTAGTCGGCAGAACCGACAACGTTGTTGCTCTAGACACCTTGCTATATAAGTTCCCCGTGGGTCAGCGACTGAACGTTACCCTTGCAGCAAACGCTGTCGTCTGGGACGACATTCTGCCGACTGTCAACCCTTACTTTGAAGACTTTGACGGCGGTAACGGGTCATTGAGCACCTTTGGACAGCGGAACCCGATTTATCGCTTGGGCGGTGGCGCAGGTATCGGCTTTGACTATGCCTTCGGTGGCAGGGGCTTGCTGGGCGGAGTGTTCGGCCCAACTTCTTTGTCCTTTGGCTATTTGGCGTCAAATGCAGCCAGTCCGGCTAGGGGTGCAGGCTTGACGAACGGCGACTACACGGCGATGGGTCAGTTGACTTTTACCCCAGGGCGCAACTTGCAAGTTGCTTTCAACTACAACCACGGTTACTTTAGCAGAGGTAACTTTGGGTTTGACAATGGTTTATCGAATGGGCCAGGCAGTCTCGGCGGTTTCACAGGTACCGGCGTGGCTAATTCTCTCAACGGTTTGAGCGAAGGCTTTGACGGCTTCAATGCTCGCAAAGTTGTCACCAACTCCTACGGTGCTCAGGCTTCGTTGCGGCTGAGCCCGAGGTTTATCCTTGGCGGCTGGGCTGGTTTAACCAATGCCCGCATTCTCGGCATCGGCGATGCGAGAATCTGGAACTACGCTGTTACCTTGGCTTTGCCCGATTTAGGGAAAGAAGGCAACTTGCTAGGGATCGTGGTAGGTCGTGAGCCTTACTTGGATAAACTTGAAGCTGCAAGCAGTTTGCGGAGCTTCCGCAACGATGATTCGTATCACGTTGAAGGGTTCTACAAGTTTCAGCTCTCGGACAACATTTCTGTTACTCCGGGCGTGATTTGGGTGACAAATCCTAATCAAGATGACCGTAATGATGACATCATCATTGGTACTCTGAGAACTACTTTCACTTTCTAAGAGCGGGTTAGAGGAGGCAGGGAGGTTATACCCTCTCTGCTGGCCACTCTAAAGGCCAAGTTTAGCCCTGCCTAGCGCAGGGCTTTTTTGTTTGCGGGACGAAGGGGGTGTCAAGAATATATTAAAAATTAAAAATTATCAGTCATAAAGGCAGACAACCAATTTCTTGAGATCAGGCTGTGGTGGAAGGGGAGGGAGTCGAAACGAGAAACTGGGTTTGTTGGGTTCAGATTGCCGATCGTTCCAAGGATGAAGTGATGAAAGTCGATTAAGTTCAGTGGAAAACCGGGGTATAATAAAAGGTAAAGTTAGGAGTTAGAATTGGGAACTCAACATTGAGAAGAATTTTAACATCTGACTTCGGAGTTGATAATTCTGGTATTGGAAGCAATTATGGTAGAACTCTCCTGTAAAAGCGAATACGCAATCTTAGCTTTGCTGGAGCTTGCCGATTGCTACGATGAAGGCGAGCCTCTGCAAATTCGCCAGATAGCGGCTCAGCAAAATATTCCCGATCGATATTTAGAGCAGTTGCTGGCTACGATGAGACGCTGCGGGCTGATTCGCAGCCAGCGAGGAGCTAAGGGAGGTTATATCTTGGCGAGGGAACCCTGGAAAATTACACTCCTAGAAATTATCAACTGTCTCGAAGGCTCAGAGTTTGATCGCTCTGAAAAAGACTCGCCCGCTCAAACTGTAGAAAGTGCTGTGATTTGGGAAGTTTGGCAAGAAGCTCGATCAATTGCCAACTCAGTTTTGCAAAAATATACGCTACAGGATCTTTGCGAAAAGCGCAATGGCAGACGGCAGCTCGATATCATGTATTACATCTAGTTAATATTGCCAACTAGGAATTAACATTTACTTTCAACCACAAACTGACAAAGATTATGCGTATTGCTGGCGACATTACAGAATTGGTAGGGCGGACGCCCCTGGTGCAACTCAACCGCATTCCCCAAGCTGAAGGCTGCGTGGCTCGGATTGTGGTAAAACTCGAAGGCATGAATCCGGCAGCATCGGTGAAAGATCGCATCGGTGTCAATATGGTCAGTCAAGCAGAGACCGAAGGGCTGATTAGTCCAGGCAAAACGGTTTTAGTGGAACCGACTTCTGGCAATACCGGAATTGCTTTAGCAATGGTGGCGGCGGCTAAGGGCTACCAATTGATTTTGACGATGCCGGATACGATGAGTACGGAACGCCGATCAATGCTGCGAGCTTACGGGGCCCAACTAGAACTGACTCCCGGAATTGAGGGCATGAGCGGCTGCATTCGCCGCGCTCAAGAGATTGTGGACAAAACCCCCAATGCGTATATGTTGCAGCAGTTTCGGAATCCAGCGAACCCGCAGGTTCACCGTTCGACAACGGCTGAGGAAATTTGGGAAGATACAGACGGCGAAGTGGATTTCCTGATTTCGGGAGTCGGCACTGGCGGTACGATTACGGGTGTGGCAGAGGTGATTAAGTCGCGGAAACCCGAGTTTAAGGCGATCGCCGTTGAGCCGGCCAATAGTCAGATACTGTCGGGCGGAAAGCCTGGGCCTCACAAAATTCAAGGTATCGGTGCTGGTTTTGTGCCGCCGGTACTGAATGTGGATTCGATCGACGAAATTATAGTTGTTACGGATGACGAGGCGATCGCCTATGGCCGTCGCTTGGCAAGAGAAGAAGGACTTTTGTCCGGTATTTCCAGCGGTGCGGCACTATGTGCAGCGGTGAAAGTCGGCAAGCGTCCCGAAAATGCAGGGAAATTGATTGTGATGATTCAGCCTAGCTTCGGCGAACGCTATCTCAGCACTCCCTTGTTCCAAGATCCAGAACTCAATCTGGCGATGGCCCTCAACTAGGCTAGCCTCCGGCCAAGTCGCAGAAATAGAGAGCAGGGCGTAGACTATACGCTCTGCTTGGCTTTTTAGTAGGTGAAAGAATGGCGATAGATTGTAGCTGCATCGATCGCGATCAAGGCTGAATTTTTCAAGGGGCTTTTTTTTGAACGAACTGCTTTCGGCGCGTTAGCGAAGTGGCCGGTAAGCGCTGTCGGGAAGGAAGGAGCTAAAAATTGCTGGGAGGAGGGCTATCAGAGTCCCTAATGTCGATCGGCTTGCCACTTCAAAAGCATCAATGTTTTTCTAAAATAGATTTATGATAAGTTGAAAAGTGAGGTTTTCAACTTACATTTTTTGGCATTTATATCAGATAAATACCTAAATAAATAGCAAAAAATGATATTTTTGTCAAGCACTTTTTCGCAGATTATCCAGATTTCAAGGAAATAACAGCGTGTCTTCCGTTATCAATCACTACAAAACCCTAAAAATTAGCCCAACCGCAACACAAGCCGAGATTAAACAAGCATACCGCCGTTTAGTCAAATTATTTCATCCAGACAGCCGCAGCGACACAGCGGGTCACGAAGAGATTGTCCGCCTCAATGCAGCCTATGAAATATTAGGAGACCCCCAGCACAGACAATCTTACGATAGCCAATTTTCCCAGCCAAGCCAACAGCAATCACCAGCCGCACCAAACGTCAGCCGTCAGCAAACACAAACAGCACGGGACGCGGATGAACTAATGGAACAGTGGCTGATTAAAGTATACAAACCAGTCAATAGAATGCTAAACAGCATCTTGAAGCCACTTAAAAAAGAAATAGACGAATTGTCCGCTGATCCGTTTGATGACGAACTGATAGAAAAGTTTCAACTTTATATCGAAACCAGCCGCGAGTTTCTCAAAAAAGCTCATAACTTTCTTACATCAATGCCCAATCCATCTAATATAGCCGGAGTGGCGGCCCATCTCTACTACTGTATCAATCAAGTCGGAGACGGCATAGAAGAATTGTATTTATTTACCCTCAATTATGACGATCGCCACTTGCACACCGGTCAAGAACTGTTTAGAATTGCCGCTAGACTGCGGCGGGAAGCGCAGGATGAATTAAAAATTAAAAGTTAAAAAAGCAGATTGTTCCCTCTTCTCTCTTCCTTCTTCCTTCTTTCAAATTCCAAAAAGAACTTGAATGCGCTTGCGAATTTTAATAAAAGGAGTTTGTCCCAGAGAGTCGCCATCTAACAATCCCAAATCTCTCAAAGCTTGCTGGCGTTCCGACAATTTTTGAGCAATCTGATCGGCTAAATTGGGTTGTTCTCTTAAAAGTTTTTGCAAATCGTGACGTTCCACCACAAACAAAATTGCATCTTCGCTAGTTTTAACAGTCGCCGTTCTCGGAGTACCCAACAGCAAAGATATTTCCCCAAAAAACTCGCCCTCATGAAGCGTAGCAATATACTGACCAGCTTTTTGAGAAAGAACTTCTACAGCACCCGAAAGAATAATATAAAAAGAATCTCCAGGGTCATTTTCTTTACATATAATCTGTCCCGCTGGAAACAGTTGTCGGTAGCCGTATTCAATTAACTGTCGCAGTTCTAAATCCGTACACTGTTCAAAATAAGTTACTCGCCGCAACAAATCTCGCAGCGTCCAATTATTAGGGGATTTAGAACCTGAATTTTTAGGTTCAGAAACGGTGGAATTAGATTTCAACTCGGCTGAATGTTTGGCATTATGTGGAAAAAGTTTGCCGTTGGAATTATCGTCTTTGTTAGGGTGAAAAAGTTTAGTTAACTCTTGCGGGTTTCGCAGCCACAAATCGCGCTGTGGAAATGGAATTTCGATATTTCGGTGGCGCAATTCGTAATCTATTAAAAAATTAACTGCACTTTTAATAGCATCGCTTTCCTGTGGCTGGTCGATCCAAACTAAAAGTTCAAAATTTAAAGCGTTATCTCCAAAACCGCAAAACCATACTTTAGGAGAAGGATGGGACAAGACATTTGGTTCCATCCGCGCCGCAATTAACAGCGCTTCCGTAACTATTACTGGGTCTGATCCGTAAGCAACACCGACGGGGATGTGGATGCGGCATCTGGGGTCTTTGTAACTCCAGTTAATAATATTAGTTTCGACAAACTTAATGTTTGGTATAATTACAAATAGACCGTCAATTGTTTTAATAATTGTAGAGCGGATCGAAATGGTTTCTACTGTTCCTAATAACTTGTCTATTTCAATAAAGTCTCCGACTCTAATGTGGTGTTCAAATAGCAGGGTAAGACCGCTGATAAAGTTGCTGGCGAGATTTTGCAAGCCGAAGCCAAAACCAATGCCGACAACCCCAGCCAAGACGGTGAGAGAAGTGAGGTTGATCCCGGCACTTTGCAGAACGAATATACAGCCAAGAGTTGCTAAAATATAGCTAATGATGGTGGAAATCGCTTCTCGACTGCCGCGATCCAATCCCATCCGAACTAGCACGCTGCGCTTGATTCCTTCACTAATAATCTTAGCTATAATCAAGGCAAATATAGCTAAAATTATCAGTTTAACGATCGCACTGATGGACAGATGAGCGTCCCCGATATAGAAGAGGGGGGTTGTCATCGCACCCGACCAATTTTCAAAAAAGTGATCGGCTCGTGCAGTAATCCTATTCATTAATATTTGGTAATGGGTAATGGGTGATTAGTTTTGAGGGCAACTGAACGGCTAACGGCTAACTATTGCAGAGCTTAGGCGAAAAACTCGAACTGTGGAGTGTCCTGTGTTGCAAAAAAGGTCAATTCCCTACCCTCCGGGAACGCTTCGCGAACGCAATAGCTCAGCTTCACCCACTCTCTCAAAGGCTCGTAAATGATGGGTTAGCAACTGATGGCGAGAAACTGTTTTGTAGCGGTATTTTCTGCCGGATATCTGTGTTGTGGCGTAAAATGGGCCCGGCGGCTCGATCGAACAGCGACGTGTTGCCAATATTGCGAAAATTGGTAGAAATTCATTTACAGCACCCTCAAATAATCGAAAAATTCCAGCAAAAATTAGTTTATCCTTAAGAAGCGAGTCCTTTACAGAACTTAACAAGCTTACCCTACTTGACTTTTATGCAGTGCATCATCAATCGTCGGGCACAGTTTTCGGCGAGTCACCGGTACTGGCTGCCGGAGTTAAGCGAAGCCGAGAACTTTGAGCGGTTTGGCCCAACTGCCCGCGCACCTGGACACGGGCACAATTACGTCCTTTACGTTTCCATGATAGGAAAACTCGACGAGTACGGCATGGTGCTCAACCTGTCTGATGTCAAGCACGTCATCAAGCGGGAAGTTATCAAGGATCTCGATTTTTCCTTTCTCAACGAAGCGTGGCCGGAATTTGAGCAGACTCTGCCAACTACCGAAAACATAGCACGGCAAATTTGGCTGCGGCTAGCCCCTCATTTGCCTGTGACCAAAATTCAATTGTTTGAACATCCCGAACTTTGGGCTGAATATTTAGGAAACGGAATGGAAGCTTATTTAACTTTGTCTACTCATTTTAGCGCCGCCCATCGGTTGGCTCGTCCGGATTTGAGCTTTGAAGAAAACTCGGAAATTTACGGCAAATGTGCTCGTCCCAACGGTCACGGTCACAACTATCATTTAGAGGTGACTGTTAAAGGGGAAATTGATGGGCGGACTGGCATGATTGCTGATTTAGGAGCTTTACAAAAAGCCGTTGACGATTATGTTGTTGAACCGTTCGATCACACTTTTTTAAATAAGGATATTGCTTATTTTGAGAAGGTTGTGCCGACTGCGGAAAATATTGCTGTTCGGATCGGGCAATTATTGCGATCGCCCGTTCGGGAATTGGGCGCCCAGTTGCACAAGATTAAGCTGATTGAAAGTCCGAATAATAGCTGTGAAATTTACGGCGCTGATTTAGAGGAAGTGGCGGCTGAACGTCAGCAGCCAGAAGCAATTGTAGCTAGGGTTTAAAGCTAAAAATTGGGTCTGTTGGGGCGGGTTCACAGGGATATTGGGCTAATTGTGCAGATTGGTAAACCCGCCCCGATGATTTCGAGGGTTATTCAACCGGATTAGGCGCGAGAATATATTTTTGGACAAAAGTTCCACAGCCAGAATTATTGGCACTTTTCCTGAAAAGTCAAGCTGCGCGCGTATTTTGGAGATAGTAAGTCAGCATTCCTCATGTCAGCTATTCTAACTGCTGAGAGTATGAGGTCGATCGCCCGATCGCTGACAACCAAGCACCAATTTCTCCTAAATGAGTTGACGTTTATGCGCGTCTCTAATCTAGCTCTCTTGACTCTGGCCGCCCTCGCATCCCAGAATTTAACTGCTAATACTAGCACCAATCCTGCTGCACCTCCTATTTCTCCTCAGACACCGCAAGCTAGCAACTTTGTTGATGCCGTAAATAATACTGAATCGCGTCGGGCTGAGTCAATTAGTGAGCCTGAGACGATCGCCCACGAACAATTTTCCCCAAATAATACCACATCCCGTCGGGCTGAGCCGATTAGCGAGCCTGAGATGATCGCCCACGAACAATTTTCCCCGCGAATTGCTGTAAAATCGCCGACAGGTTTGCTGGTAGCGGCCGCTCAACCCGATTTATCTGCTGCTGCAAAAACCAAGGCGAATACTCCTGCTGCATCCGGCGATGAACTAACAAAATCTTTACAAGAAACCTGGCTGGCTAAATTAATCGAAACCGGGGCTGAAAGCAATCCTCAAGTTCGCGAGGTTTTCGCTTTTATCTCTCCGTCTAGTGGCAGTGCTGAATCTGGATATGGTTTTAACAGTACCATAACCCTGCTCAATATTTTGCTAATTCTTGGTACGGTATTTCCACCGGTGACAATTGCATTTTTTTGGATGATGCGACGGCTGATAATCAAACAGTTGGTTGCTGATGCCAATAAACGATTGCAAGGCATTGGTGTATTGGAATCAGAACTAAGAAATTCTAGCCAACTGAATCAAAAGTTGAGGGATGAATTAGAAGCGCAAATGGGTGCAGCTAAACAATCCATTGATTTTTTAACTAGAGAAACTGAACTTTCCAAATCTTCCGTGGAGCAAATTGAGACTCTCAAATCTCAATTTATCATGCACCTGCAAGTTTTGCTGAGAGAAGTTGACGAGAAAAAATCTCAAATTGTTCAAGAAATTGCCCAAGTTCCCGCAGTTGTTGCCAAAGAAGCTCTCAAAATCGCGCCTCAATCGGCCTTAAACAATTCCCAAAATTCGCAATCTGCACCTGCTAGCAACGAAAATTTGATTGCTGACGATTATGTCAAGCAAGCCGAAGGGCTTTATTTTCAAGGCAATTATGATGAGGCATTAGTTTGCTTGGAAAAAGCTATTTTAGCTAATAATAATTTGGATGAGGCTTGGTATTGGCGCGGAAATGTGTTAATAAGATTGCAGCGCTCGGAAGAAGCACTCGCCTGTTATGACCAAGCAATATCGATTAAACCGGATAACTACGAATTGTGGTATAATAAAGCGCATTTACTAGGCAAACTGCACAGGTACGAAGAGGCGATCGCCTGTTACGAGCGAGCAAGTTCGAGCGAATCTCGAAAATACGGTTGTTGGCACAGTATAGCGGCTTTGTTGGGTCAATTGCAGCATTACGAAGAAGCGATCGCCAGTTACGATCGCGCCCTCGCTATCAAAGCAACCGACAGCGAAATTTGGCACAACCGAGGCGCGATGCTGGGCAAAATACAGCAGTACGCAGCAGCAGTCGATTCTTACGATCGCGCTCTTGAACTCAATCCGAACAGATGCGAAACTTGGTACAATCGAGGCAATATGCTGTGGAGACTTCTCCGTTACAGCGATGCTATTGATTCTTACGATCGGGCGATCGGCATCCGGCCCGACAAATACGAAGTTTGGTACAATAGAGCTGCTGTGCTCGGAAAAATGCAGCGATATCAAGAATCGATCGAATCCTACGACAAAGCAATCGCCCTTAAACCGGAGGATTTTGAAGTGTGGCACAACCGAGGCGTAGCTTTCGACAAACTGTCGCAGCATGAAGCAGCAATTGCCTCTTACGAATCAGCAATTACCCTTAATTCCGAGTGTTACGAAGCTTGGTTTGGCAAAGGCGAATCATTGGCCAAATTAGAGCGCAATGAAGAAGCGATCGCAGCTTATGAGAAAGCGATTGCTATTAAGCCAGACTCCTACGATGCTTGGCATCACTTGGGCACAGCTTTGTCAGAATTAAAGCGTTATGAGGAAGCAATGGCAGCTTACGATCGAGCTATTGCCATCAAACCTGACAATGCTGAAGCTTGGCGCGATCGAGGCGCAATTATATCGGAATTAAAACAGGATACACACGGAAATGAATCCGGGGAAAAAGAGACTGAAGTTAAGCCGAATTCCGTTGTTCAAAATTCATAGGTGTCAGGTAATCGGCAAGCGCACCTTACTTTTAAGTTGGTAAGAGAAGAGAATATGTTGGCTGTATATCGAGAGGAACTTTGGCAACAACCATCAAATTTAACTGGATTAATAGTTGGCGATGAACCACCCCTACAGTTATTGACGAGTCTTTAAGCCGAATTGATAGCGGGCATTTAAATGCTTTTTGTCTAAAGTTTGTCATTGAAAATGCTCCTCTTTTTGCCGCTCTGTTTGGGGCGGTTTTTTTTATGGTAAATTTAGGTGAGCTGTAAACAAGGAGAATAGTTATATGTCTGTTCAGCTTCAAAAACGGTTATTTACAGTAAAAGAATATCATTTGATGACTGAGGCGGGTATTCTCTCAGAGGGCGATCGGGTAGAACTAATAGAAGGAGAGATTGTTAAAATGGCTGCAATTGGTACTCGTCACGCAAGTTCTGTTAAGCGTCTCACCAGGCGCTTCAGCCTCATTCCAGAAGATCGGGCGACTCTGGGTGTCCAAGACCCTATCCAGTTGACTGAGCGCACTGAACCTCAACCGGATGTTGTATTGCTGCAACCTCGCGCTGACTACTACGCCACAGCCCATCCAGTACCGTCTGAAGTTTTGCTGCTAGTGGAGGTTTCAGATAGTACGGTTGATTATGACAGAGATGTGAAAGTATCCATTTACGCGCGATCGCTAATTCAGGAAGTTTGGCTGGTAGATTTAGTTGAAAATTGTTTGGAAGTTTACCGTCAGCCAGGCCCGAACGGTTATAGTTTAATGCTCAAGTTTTGGCGCGGTCAACAAGTTGCACCGCTGGCTTTTCCCGATTTAGAAGTGAGCGTTGATTTTATATTGGGTTAGGCTGACTTTTTGATGATTAAATTTAACTGATTTACCGGGGGCTTGTAATTCGCCAAATTTCGCTTCTTCCTTCTTCCTTCTACTATAATAAGTTTAATTCCTCAAATCAGCGCAAGTTTTATGACTATTGCCAAACCATTTGAATTGGAAGTCACGCATCTCCCAGACCACACTGAATTACCAGAGTCGGACGGTACTTTTGTGAAAAACTTTCAAGAACTTCCTCAAAGCATTATCCTGACTGATTCACTCCGACCAGTATTGCAGCAAATTCATCCTGACGGACGCTATCGTATCGGTCAAGATTGTGGGATTTATTGGCGTTTAACTGACCCTCTCGAACGCGGTGCCGAAGCGCCCGATTGGTTTTATGTGCCGAATGTTCCCCCACTATTAAATGGTGAGGTGCGACGTTCTTATGTATTGTGGAAAGAATACGTTGCACCGCTGATTGTACTGGAATTTGTGTCGGGGAACGGTTCAGAAGAGCGAGACAGAACGCCGCCGCCCGAACCCGGTCAAGCCGAAGAACAAAAGGTGGGCAAATTTTGGGTTTACGAACAGGCGATTCACGTGCCTTACTACGGCATTTATGAAGTGAAAAAAGCGGCTGTAGAAATGTATCATTTAGAAGACAATCGCTATCAGCGCATGAGTGTAAATGAGCGCGGTCGCTATCCGATTCCTCAGCTTGGAGTTGAGTTGGGAATTTGGCAAGGTGAATATGATGAGATGAATTTACCTTGGTTGCGTTGGTGGGATAGTGAAGGGAATTTGCTGTTAATTGGGGAGGAACGTGCCCGAGAAGAACGCCTTCGCGCTGGAGAAGAACACCTTCGCGCGGAGGAAGAAAAACAACGCGCCGATCGCCTAGCAGCAAAATTGCGCGAAATGGGGATTAATCCTGATGACGTGTGATTGTTTTTAGATTGTTAAATGGGGTACAATCGCACTTTTTTCACAGCAGAAATATCAGAAGTCGGGAAAGTGTGATCGCTCCCCTCATCTATCTCTCAATATTAAGATTTCCTTACTTGCTGCCACCGTGCCCATAAATCGGTGATACAATCAACAGCTTAGCTAGGGGTGCCCGAATATCCGGGCTGAGAAAACACCCTTAGAACCTGAGTCTGGGTAATACCAGCGGAGGGAAGCTGTTTATCAAGGAAATTAAATATGCGTACCGAATGGATCGCTAAGCGTAGCGGGCAGAGCAATGTATCTCAAATGCACTACGCCCGTCAAGGTGTCATCACTGAGGAAATGGACTTTGTTGCTAAGCGAGAAAATCTCCCAGCAGAACTGATCCGCGCCGAAGTAGCACGGGGACGGATGATTATTCCCGCTAACATCAATCACACGAATTTGGAGCCAATGGCGATCGGCATTGCATCTAAATGCAAAGTCAATGCTAACATCGGTGCATCTCCCAACTCTTCCAATATGGAAGAAGAAGTTGACAAGCTTAAATTAGCAGTGAAATACGGCGCTGATACCGTGATGGACTTGTCCACTGGCGGCGGTAATTTGGATGAAATTCGCACTACAATTATCAAAGCTTCACCGGTGCCGATCGGTACTGTACCAATTTACCAAGCACTAGAAAGCGTTCATGGTAATATGGAAAGTCTGACGCCCAATGACTTTCTTCACATCATTGACAAACACGCTCAACAAGGTGTTGATTACCAAACAATTCACGCCGGAATTCTGATCGAGCATTTGCCGTTGGTGAAAAATAGACTAACTGGAATCGTCTCTCGCGGCGGCGGCATTTTGGCGCGGTGGATGCTGCATCACCACAAACAAAATCCTCTCTACACTCACTTTAACGACATCATTGAAATCTTCAAAAAATACGATGTTTCGTTTAGTTTGGGAGATTCTTTGCGCCCCGGTTGCACTCACGATGCGTCGGATGAGGCTCAATTAGCTGAACTCAAAACTTTGGGACAATTAACTCGCAAAGCTTGGGAACATGATGTGCAGGTAATGGTGGAAGGGCCCGGCCACGTTCCAATGGATCAAATCGAGTTTAATGTCAAGAAACAAATGGAGGAGTGTTCGGAAGCACCTTTCTATGTTTTGGGGCCGTTGGTGACAGATATTGCGCCTGGATACGACCACATTACCTCAGCAATTGGGGCCGCGATGGCTGGTTGGTACGGTACTGCAATGCTGTGTTACGTGACACCGAAGGAACACTTAGGATTGCCGAATGCTGAGGATGTCCGAAACGGGCTGATTGCTTACAAAATCGCGGCTCACGCTGCAGATATTGCACGGGGTCGTCCGGGTGCGCGCGATCGCGATGATGAACTCTCGAAAGCGCGTTACAATTTCGATTGGAACCGTCAATTTGAGCTGTCATTAGATCCAGAACGGGCAAAGGAATATCACGACGAAACTTTGCCTGCGGACATCTACAAAACTGCTGAATTCTGTTCAATGTGCGGGCCTAAGTTCTGTCCGATGCAGACTAAGGTTGATGCCGATGCTTTGACAGAATTAGAGAAGTTTTTGGCTAAGGAACCTGTAGCCCAAAGCTAATTGGATTAATTCGTAGGGTGCTGATGGCGCAATTTACTTAATCCTAAAGCTGTTTCGTTTCTTGTGGGGCGGGCATCCTGCCCGCTCAAAAGTAGGGTTCTGATGGCGCACGTTACTTAAGGTTATATTAAAAGCAGTTTCCCAAAAGGAGAATTGCGATGTTCCCTTGCAGGTACTTTTTCGTTGCCAAGGAATCCAGAATTTTATCAAGATTGGGATGAGCAAAAAAAGTAGCTATTTGCTCTTTAGTTAATAGGTTGCCATCTGGATCATGCCCAAATTCTTTATTTCACCTTTTCAATATAAAACTCTTCATCAACTTAATTTCGTCTAAACTGAACTCGCCTCGCCAACCCAGTTCGCAAGAATGAAGAGAGTTGCCACTGCGATAGTCAATTAGCCGCCTACCATGTACTGGTAAACTAACTGAGCGTCGCGATTGATTTCGCTGCTTAATACGCATTCCGTTTCCAGATTCAAGGAACGAGTGGCGGCCTCAAACGCTAATCTCATGCCGCCTATTCCTGAGAATAAGTCAATAAATCTAATTTTTTTCATAGCCATTAAGCCTGCGCTAAAAACTCATATTTTGTACGATTTTTCAATCGACGCAGAGCCTCTAGATATTCATCACCAGGTAGAGCCTGGTAACGAGAAATTTTCAATTCGTAGGCTGCGTTAAGGCAGTGTAACGCACCGCCTAGCCTAATGCACCCTTTGAGCTAAGTAAAAGATTTACCTGGGTATGTTAACTTGCGCTGTCTGTTGGCATGTTGAAAGAATGCGGCGATCGTTTGAGCTAATTTTGCGAATAGGATGCAGATTTGTTAGCTGAGTATTGATTTCAAGTGTTTGAATTTTTCCGGCTGAGATTGCCTTCCCGGACAGTGTATTTCCCTGAATTTTACCAGTGAAGCACGCAAAGTCCGATCGCGGCGCGTAGATTGCACCAACCACCCGATCGTCCTGGCGTTGAAACACAATATAGTTTTGAAGAACTTGGTTGGGCTGTGGCGAATCTCCGTACAGGTAAATACCATCTGGCAAAGCAGCAACATTAGTCTTAGATGGACTTTGTTGTGCTTGAAGCGGTTGTTGCTGAATCCCAACACCAATTAGTGTCAGAGGAAAAATAAAGGCTGTTGCCAGTAGTTTCCATTTCTCTTTAATAGATGCAGGTAAAATCATTACTGCTTCTCCTTGCGTCGTCGTCTAACATATTAAAACAATCTTCTCTAGTTAATATCTCACTCAGGTTATAATTTCGCTCTGCTAAAATCTGCCGATTGGTAGAGATTCTGAACCTGAAAGCTGCCGCTTGTTTAGCACCGAAAACTTTATTTTCCCTTGTCCTGCAAGTACCTGAGCTGATTTTGATAAGAAAATTAGAGCGGGCATAGTTTCTAATCCCACCCAATAAAACAGCGATCTAAGGTTGATGCCGATGCTTTGGCGGAATTAGAGAAGTTTTTGGCTAAGGAACCTGTAGCGCAAAGCTAGTTGCTAGGGTGGGCGGAAATACTCGGCTCACCCTTCCCAATTCACCAGGTGCTAACTTTTTGTTTGGTAGAGCACAAAACATTCTGGATAACTTCGAGAGCAACAGCTTTAACTACATTAATACTTACACTATTACCCAGTTGATGATAAGCTTTATCATCATTAGGATGCAGCATGAAACTATCTGAAAAACCTTGTAACCGTGCTGCTTCGCGGGGAGTAATCCTGCGGACTCGGTTATGATAGTAAACTCCTAATCTATTAGCATCACTGGCAACTATTGTTACAGAGATTTTCTGCGGATCGAGAAATTTATAGACTTCAAAGGAAAAGTTACCTGATACAGGTTTGTATTGATTGTTGTTGCGTTGCAGGTACTTTTTTGTTACCAAGGAATCGAGAATTTCATCGAGATTGGGATGAGCAAAAAAAGTAGCTATTTGCTCTTTAGTTAATAACTTGCCATCTTGGTCAGATCCAAATTCTTTATTGCGCCTTTTCAAGATAAAAAGATTCATTAATTCAATTTCGTCTAAACTGCACTCGCCTCGCAAACCCAGTTCCCAAGAATGAATCGAATTGCCACCGCGATAGTCAATTAGCCGCCTACCGTGCAGTCGGCTGAAATCATTGTTAACTATTTGTTTCAAGGCATTAACAAATTCTGGCGAACAATCATATTTTGGATCTGGATTGTCTTCCAAAATATCTGCAACTGTGACAGGTTTACTTAACGGGGAAAATAACGATAGCTGTTGATGACTAGAGGAATGCGAATCTTTTGGGCCTAAGTCAGAAATTAAGCCAAATTGGGGCGAAGCATTGAAAATTCCTACTAGGTAAACTCGGACGCGGTTCTGAGGTAAACTAAAGTTAGAGCTGTTGAGCAAAAAATAATCGAAGCTGTAACCTCGGCTTTTGATTTCGCCCTTAATAGTTTCGAGGGTTCTGCCGCCGTCGTGGCTGACAAGCCCCCGCACGTTCTCGAAAATAAATGCTTGAGGTTTAAAGGTATCAATTAACCTGGCAATCTCAAAAAATAGGGTGCCTCTGGTGTCTCCAAAGCCCTCTTTTTTGCCAGCATAGGAGAAAGACTGACAAGGAAATCCCGCTAATAAAATTTCATGTTCAGGCAGTTTGTCAATTAATCGGATGTCGCCTAAAGGTTTGTCGGCAAAGTTTTTCTGGTAAATTAATTGAGCGTCGGGATTGATTTCGCTGCTTAATACGCATTCTGTTTCCAGATTCAAGGAACGAGCGGCGGATTCAAAGGCTAATCTCATGCCGCCTATTCCTGAGAATAAGTCAATAAAACGGATGGTTTTCATAGCCTTAAACTCGCTGGTTAAGATTGATATCTTGCACTATTGTTAACATGAGGCAGAGCGAAAATATCTCCGTTACCAAGTTCTACGTGGTAACGAAGGGAATCGCACAAACTGCTATTTCTTGCTACTAATCCATTCCTTAAGATCCTGAATGGTAAAAATGGCTTGAAAATCCAATCCCGCCTCGCGATATAATTCCCCTCCACCTTGCTCTCTGTCAATTAGCGACAACACGCGATCGACTTTATAACCCGCTCCCCGCAACCTTTCCACTGCCTGCATCGCCGACTTACCCGTCGTCACCACATCCTCTAAAACCGCCACATTCGTGCCCTCTGGTAACAGTGGGCCCTCAATGTACGCCATTGTCCCGTGTCCCTTCGTCTCCTTTCTGACAATTAGCGCCGGAATCGATCGACCTTCCAGAGCCGAAACCACACTCACAGCAGTTACAATCGGGTCAGCACCCAAAGTCAAACCGCCCACAGCTTGCACCTCCGACGACAGCATCGACAACAGCAAACGTCCCGTTGCCAAAGCACCTTCAGCGTGTAGCGTCACCGGTTTGCAGTTAATGTAATAAGAACTTTTCTGCCCCGAAGACAGCACAAAATCGCCTTCGCGATAGGCAAACTCGCACAACAAATCTAGAAGTCGATCGCGCAACACCTTTAAATCCGCAGCATTCATAACTCACACCGTGTAAAAAACACAAATAATCCGTCGATAATCAGTTTATATTGGAATCGGAATTAATTAAGGAGGCCCAAATATATGAGTCAAAAGTTAAAAAGGCTGAGTGGCGCGTTGATTCTCGCTGTCGCCTCTGCCGCGCTGGCATCCGTCAAACCAGCTCAAGCACAAACAGAGCGATTTCACCCGATTGCCGACGACTTCAACCGACAATTCTTTGAAGCTTCAGGAGACTTTTACCAAAACGTCAGCTTGCAAGGTTACTTTGGCGACTATTTAGGCATAGGTTCCCCCAGCGGCGTCGTTGCCTTTCCCGAAAAAGAAATCGAGCGGGATGCCAGTCGCATCAACGGCTTTTACCGACGAGTAATGCAGCGGCAAGTTTCCAGCGATCCGATTCTGCGCGTCCCGGATGCAGTTAATCCCTTCGATTCCTCAGTCATGGCGCTGCCTCCAGCTTGCCAGCTAGGATCTCAACCAAGCGGCTGTTTCCCTACTCCCGCCGGACTCCAAGATCAGTTTACACTTCCCACACAGCAGGAAGGTTCACCTACTGATTCAGGGCCTGTTAGAGGACTTTATCAAGTATCGCCCGCTGGCCAAAATTAATCGATCGACAGTTGCGATTTTTGAGCCGAGGCGGGTTTACTCAATCTTGGATTTGTATTAGAGAGAAAGCCTCAACCCGCCCCAGAAGCTCATGTTTTGACAATCGTTTCGGTAAACGCGCCACTGACTTTTTTTTCACAATCGCAGTTATTTTAGAAGAATAAATATTATCCAATATTTATCAAACAATGCTGCCATCAGGCATGATTGTTCTTTTCAAAATAGCTTCGCCCAGATTAGCTCCCGCCAAGTTCGCTCCTCTGAGATTTGCTCCGGTCAAATTAGCCCCTCTCAAATCAGCTTTGCCAAGGTTTGTCCACCGGAAATCTGCCGCGCTCAACTGTGCAAAACAGAGATTTGCCCGGAAAAGATATGCTGCTGTGAAGTGAGCTTCCGCGAGGTTAGCTTTAGAGAAATTGGCTGCATAGCAATGTGCTTCAATCAATTCGGCTTGAGTCAGATTGGCTTGACTGAGATTAGCAAAGTTGAGGTTTGCGCCCATCGCATTAACTCGAAACATCACCGCACCGATTAAATTCGCCTCTCCAAAATCGGTTTGTTGGAGATTAGCAGCGGTAAGGTCAGCCCCAATTAAATTAGCACCGCTCAAATCAGCTCCCCTCATGTCGGCCGCTCGCAGGTTGGTTCCAGTTAAATTAGCTTTAATTAAATTAGTTTCGAGCAGTTGCGCTCCGGCAAGATTTGCTAAACTGAGGTTGGATTCGGCGAGGTTTGCCGCAATTAATTTAGCCTTAAACAAGTCTGTTTTAAAAAGGTTCGATCGCCAAAGATACGCACCTCTGAGATTTGCTTCGGCGAGGTTAGCTTCACTGAGATCCGGTTCTATATTTGGGTTGAGATTTCTCCATTCAATCCAACTAACTGCACCTTTTTTTAACAGCGCTAAATGCTGTGTGTTTGCCATAATTGCATCTCCTTTAACGGCTATTCCTTGCGACCAACAATTGCTGGATTTTCTCGACCCGTCACGTTTTCCACTGCCGCAATTGCTGCCTGGGAACCTGCTATAATATCTCGTTCTGCGCCGCCGAGGTAAAGCCGTCCGAAACTGCCTACAGCCTGAACCTCTAAGATGTTAATAGATGCGCCTTTTTCTGCTTCATTAGCGGCCAGGGCTGCATAGGCCGCCGGTTCTACTTCTAAGACGTAAAGCGTTTGTCCCGCCAGCAGCAACTGTCCGCGGCGGGTGCGGTTGATTAATTGTGTTTGGTGGGGGTCAATGTTGCGAATAATTTGACTGGAAATCACTCGCGGTTTGATACATTCTTCTCTGCGGAGTCCGATGAATTCTAGAATTGCTTTGCCTGCGGCCCGCGTTTCCCCCTGCTGACTCGAGTGTACTTCCAGAAGGCCGTACAAGCGTTCGACTATCTGCACTCCCGGGCGCACGGAGGCAGATTTGAGGGCGACATCGGTAATTCGGTTAATTTCGATACCGGGCGAGATTTCTATCCACAGCGACGCATCCCCCGGCAGCGGCAAGAATCCGGCGGCGACTGTGCCGATGTATGCTGCGTGCTGCGGCTGCAAGTTGTCTAGAAATACGTAGCTGCGTAGCTCTATACCCAAAAGTTTTGATCTCCGTCGATCGAGTTCCAACACTTGTCTGTGCAATATCTGAGTTTACCTTTTTTTGTCAACAACACATTATTTGTATGATTGTTGACTGTTGACTGTTGACTGTTGACCGAAAGCATCCAGGATACCCGCCACGTGATTCATCCGTCCAGAAATAAAAAACCTGTATCCGATGAAACTTGCCCCCCGAATTTATCCGTGGGGTCAATGCTTCAATTCTTTAATCTAAAATCTAAAATCTCAAATCGATTGACTGTTGACTGTTTGAACAATACCGATGCAACCGGAAACGATATGAGACACCCCGCGCGAGTGCCGTTTTTGCCTTTGCTAGCCATGTTTAATTTCGTGCGGCTGCTAAAAATTTGATATCAATCTGTAGTAATACGTGGAACTTAGCAATGTTTACCGCTAGAGATGGATTTAACTTTAATAGCCCATCGGTATAGTTTTGATAGTTAAAGATTTTAGCCAACAGAGAGCATTTGAATTATGAAACGTTCTGATTTATCCAAAGCAATCGGTGCAGGTATTATAGCTGCTGGTTTAGCCATAGCACCAGCTCATCTGCCTGCTTCTGCTCAGACAGATACAACTCCTGGTACTAACAACACTACCACCACCACCACCACTCCTCGCTCCGATGTCTACACTGCTGAAACCGATCGCGATTTTGATTGGGGATGGTTGGGATTGCTAGGCTTGTCTGGTTTGTTGGGCTTGATTCCCCGCAAACGCGAAGAAAATGTCCGCTATACAACTACAACGAGTGATCGCGAGCCAGCCGTGCGAAGTGACTACCGCTAAAAATTGAGTCTTAGGGCTGTGGGCATCATGCAGGGACAGGATGTTTTAACCTGTCCGACTAGCACCAATAATCATCAAAAAACCTCCATCGGTGGGGTTTTTTCGTTTGATATCAACTCCGGTTGCACTCAGACATGACTGTTAACTGTTGACTGTTGACTGTTGACTGTTTGAACAATACCGATGCAACCGGAAACGATATGAGATAATGCGCGATCGAACAACCATTGCACCCTCGATATCATTTAGATATAACCGGACTTGATATTATTTATTTCTTCTTTTCTTCTTCCCTTCTTCCTTTGCGTTCTTTGCGTCTTCGCGGTTCGTTAAATAAAGACTTTTCCGACACAAAAACACTTTAAACAATGTTTTTGCCCGATCGACCGAACACCTCCCAAATCCCCTGCACCAACTTTTCGGGGTCTAAAGGCTTACCAATGTGCCGCTGGAACCCCGCAGCCAGCGCCTGCTGATAGTCAATTTCTCCAGCATAAGCCGTGAGGGCGATCGCCGGAACCAGTCCCCCTTGGTCAGGCGCCAGAGCCCGAACCTGTCGCATCAACATATAACCGTCGGTGTCGGGCATTCCAATATCGCTCAACAGCAAATCCGGCACAGACTCAGCTAAAACTGCCAAGGCATCGGCGGCGTTAGCAACTGCTGTAACACTTGCCCCACAATCCTCAAGCAGAAAAACAACCAAATCTCGCGCATCGGCATCATCATCCACCGCTAACACGCGGATACCGCTCAAATTGAAGGATTGCTTTGGCGCAGCGGCCGCAAGACTTGTCTGAGGTTGCACCGGCATCAGGGGTATCCTGACGGTAAATGTCGCGCCTTTTCCTTCGCCTGCACTTTCCGATTTTACCGTGCCACCGTGGAGTTCGACGAGATGGCGGACGATCGCCAATCCTAAACCCAATCCGCCAAACTTGCGCGTCATCGAGCTGTCAGCTTGCTGGAAGTAGTCGAATACATAGGGCAGAAAATCAGGTTCGATACCTTTTCCCGTATCAGTTACAGTAATTTGGGCCAAGGTGTCCACCCGATCGAGAACGACTTCGATTTTGCCGGACGGCGGGGTGAACTTGACGGCATTCGACAGCAAATTCCAGACTACCTGCTGAAGTCTGCCCGCATCGCCCAACACCGGGCCGAGATTCCGTGCAAATTGAGTGCTGATTTGAATCGACTTGACTTGGGCCGCCAGACGCACCGTTTCAATAGCAGCGCCGATGACCCCGGCTAAATCCACAGGTGCAATATTCAAGCTGACCTTGCCTTGCAGAATCCCCGACACGTCGAGCAAATCTTCGATAAGCTGGGTTTGCAGTTTGGCGTTGCGCTCGATCGTCTCTAAGGCGTAACGCTGCTTTTCCGGTGTCAGAATGTTTGATCGCAGCAGCTTCGTCCAGCCCATAATCGGGTTTAAGGGAGTCCGCAATTCGTGGGACAAAACAGCCAAAAATTCATCTTTGACGCGGTTAGCGCGTTCTGCTTCTTCCCGCGCTGCCTTTTCCCGTGCTAGAAGGCGTTCCCGTTCCGCTTCTGCAACTTTGCGATCGGTAATATCGGTGTTGGTGCCACACCAGCGCAGCACGTTGCCCTGATCGTCGCGAATCGGCACGGCGCGGGAGAGAAACCAGCGGTACGATCCGTCTTTGCCGCGCAAGGGGAAAGTATCTTCCCAGGGTTCGGCTATTTCAATGCAGCGCCTAAATTTTGCGACAACGCGATCGAGGTGTTCCGGGTGGTGCACCTGCTGCCAGCCCCAGCCCTGCATTTCCTCTAGGGTGGTGCCCGTGTAGTCAAACCAGCGCTGGTTGTACCAGAAAATCCAGCCGGTGGCATCTGTCATCCATGCCAACTGAGCGATGTTGTCAGCTAGAGCGCGGAACCGAGCCTCGCTTTCGTGCAGATCCTGTAGGGCTCGCGCGTGCAGGATCACCGTCCAGAGGCGAGCCACCACTTCTTGCATCAGCCAAACTTCATCGGGCCGCCAGTGTCGCACCGCCTTTGATGTCACTACCAAAAGAGCCACCCAGCGCCCTTCCTGAAGGCAGGGAACATCGACCAAAGCGCGAATGCTAGCGGCCCCGTAGTTATCGACCAAATGCGCTGTATGCGGGTGATTAGCGATATCTGAAATGACAAGTGTTTGACCTGCCATAGAGAGAGCTTTCAGTTCTGGTGTCTTAAAGTCTGAGATTTGATAGGTACCGGCGGCGCTAGCAAGGGCGGACTGATGCCAGTCTTGGTGGACAATTGCCCGATCGGCTTCGACATCGATTTCGTGCCACACGCAGCGATCGGCATTTAAATATTCTCCCAGACTGTGCATGGCTTCCCACAACATTTCTGCGGGGTTGGAGCGCTGCCGCAAGCGGAGTTCGAGCTCTCCGAGAAACTGCTCGTTCAGTTGGGCCCTTTTGCGATCATGAATATCGGTATTCGTGCCGATCCACTCGACAACCTGGCCTCCTGCGCCGCGAATTGGGACGGCGCGGGACAAATGCCAGCGTTCCATTTGGTCTGCGGCCCGCCGCAGGCGCAGCTCAACTTGATAAACTTCTCCTGTGATTAGACATTCTTCCCAGCGGGCCCAAGATTCTGCCAAATCCGAGGGCGGGACTAGGGATTCCCAATTGTTTTGAGCGGCTTCCTCGTAAGACATTCCCAGATATTCCAACCATTTTTGTTGATTGGTAAAACGAATTTCCCCGGCAGAGTCTACGTTCCAAATCAGGTGGGGCAGCGACTCAGCCAGAAAACGGAAGCGGCGGTCGCTTTCTGCTAAGCTTTCTTCGGCTCGTTTGCGATCGTCAATATCAATCCCGATTCCAGCCCATTGCACCACCTGTCCGTTCCTGTCTTTGACGGGCACAAGTCGCGCTAGATGCCAGCGGTAAGTACCATCAAACCTGCGTACCCGACACTCGAATTCGTAGGCTTCTCCTGCTTCAATCGCAGGAGTGCGCGTGGCGACAACTGTTGGCAGATCATCAGGATGAAATAAGTGCAGCACCGGCGCAGCCAGCGGCAATTCTGGCATCATGCCTGTATAGCTTTTCCAGTGTTGGTTGCAAAACTCTAACCTGCCGTCGGCCGTGTTGATCCACATTAATTCCGGGACGCCATCGGCGAGGGTGCGGTAGAGATTTTCGCTTTGCCGCAGTGCTTCTTCTATTTGCCGGCGCTCGGTTTTGTCCTGCAGAATTTTCAGGAAACCTTGCCCCTCGCCGGCTGCGTCGCGCAGGGGCATCACCAGTCCGCTGCCCCAAAAGCGGCTGCCATCTTTGCGGAGATGCCAGCGCTCGTTTTCTGCTTTTCCCTGAGTCAGGGCGATGTGCATTTCTGCTTCCGGCTTTCGGGCAGCAGAGTCTTCTGGGGTGAAGATGATGCGTCCGTGCTGCCCGACGATTTCAGCTTCGGGATAGCCCAGCAATCTCTCGGCACCTGCGTTCCAACTGGTCACGTGTCCGTTGGTGTCGATGGTGAAGATGGCGTAGTCTTTGGCGCTGTCGAGAATCAACTGCAGGTGGGTTTCACGCTCGCGCAGTGCTGCTTCTGCTTGTTTGCGCTTGGTAATGTTGCTGGTGAAGCCGACTATTTTGGTCAGTTCACCTTGCTGGTTGCGGATCGAACAGCCGCGCTCCCAAACGTCTATCCAGCGCCCGTCTTCGTGCCGGACTCGGTACTCGACTTCGTAGCGATCCGGAATATTCAAGATTGATTGCCCCCCGGCCTGGAGGCTTGCAAAATCGGCGGGATGGATGCGTTCTCTCCACCACTCTGGTGTTGCGGGTGCATCCTCTGGGCAGATACCGACGATCGAGTACAGTCCCTCGGAACGGTAAACTGAGTTCGCTGCGAAATCCCACTCAAACACCAGGCCGTCGATCGCCCTTGTAGCTAACTGAAAGCGGTTGTGGCTTTCTTGCAAGGCGAGTTCGGCGATTTTGCGATCGGTAGCATCAAATAATACTCCGATAAACCGCACTGCTTCGCCTGCGGCGTCGTAGAGATAGCGCCCGAACGCTCTCAACCAGCGGATTTCTCCGTTGTCGGCCCGGATGATGCGGTATTCGGGGGAGTAGAGCGATCGGGTTTGCCTAGCTGTTTCTATTGCCTGCAGGACTTGCTTTAAGTCGTCTGGATGCACGCAGTTTTCCCACACAGCTACGCTTACTTCGCCGTCTGGTACTGGTTCGCAGCCCAAAATGCTGAAATGGGTCGCCGACCAAATTACTCGATTTGTTCGCACGTCTAAATCCCAGGTTGCCATGCCTGAGCCTTCGATGGCGACGCTCAAACGTTCTTCGCTTTGTTTTAAGGCAATTTCAGTTTGTTTGCGATCGCTGATATCTGTCAGGGAACCCACAGCCCGCAAGGGATTGCCTGACTCGTCCCAAATTGCTCGCCCTCTGGCTAAAACCCATTTGTAGCGCCCGTCCCGACGGCGAATGCGGTACTCGCAGCAGTAATGTGAGGTTTCTCGATTCAGGTGCTGCTGCCAATTGCTTTGCATTATCTCCACATCATCGGGATGAATGTAGCTCAAAAATTGGCTGAAGTCCTTGACTTCTTCAGGCCGACGTTCCAAAATCTCTAAACAGCGATCACTCACTACAGAGCAATTTGTTTGCAGGTTGTGATCCCAAATGCCGTCGTTGTTGCCGGCACAGGCTAGCTGCCAGCGTTCTGCGCTTTCTCGCAAAGCTTCTTTAGTTTGATTGGCGCGATCGATTTGTACGGCGGCAACGGCAAAGTCTGCTAGGACGATCGCGATCCGCAAGTCTTCGGCATCGAATTGGCTATCGGAATCGTGAGATACAATCCATATTGCCCCCAGCGGTTGATTTTCTGCTTGCAGCGGCACGACTAATGCTTCGGCGATCGGCAATTTTAGCTGCTGTAAGTCGGTGAAGTATTGTTCGGGAGCGAAGTAAAGCTGGGGAGTTTGGCGATCAAAGCCGGCTCCCGACAAACGCAACTTGCGGGGTGTGTTTCTGTGTTCTGCTGCTTCCCAGGCTCCCGCCAAGGCTTCCCAGCGAAATATTTGTTCGGAAGTTGCATTTTCTTCTAGCAAGCAGACTCCGACGCTTCCTGCGTCGCACAAATCTTGAGCGATCGCAACCAGTGTTTTGAGAAGCGTGTGGGGTGAGGTTGCCAGTTGTCGAGCCAGCGTTTGCAGCGCTCGGTTTTCTGCTTTTTGATCGTGCGATCGAGGGGTGCGGCGCGACAGTTCCTCGGCGATCGGAATGTCGGTTAAATTAGTTTGTGGGGTGTGCCAAGCTTCCATCAATTAATGGTCTCTATGTCTTTCGGTCTGAGCTGGCGAGCATACATCAGCGCCCTCTTAAACCATCTGATAAAAATCATAGCATTTACCGAGAGACAAAATTAGTTATCTATCTTGGTAATTACTTTTTATTTTTCCTGCTAGTGGATTGCCTTAGTTGCCTTTACTCTTGTCGCCACCTTATGCACAATTTTATTCCCGAATCGCGCTTTTTTTCCTATCTAACTTGGATAGAAATTCAGTCTATGCCGGATAAGGAAAATACTGTGATAATTCTGCCGCTAGGTGCGATCGAACAGCACGGCCCCCATTTGCCTTTAATTGTAGATGCGGCAATTAGCCAGGCGGTGACAGGCAAAGCCCTGGCAAAGTTAGAGGCAAATATTCCCGCGTATGCTTTGCCACCTTTGTACTATGGCAAGTCGAACGAGCACTGCCATTTTCCCGGTACAATTATGCTCAGTGCTCAGACACTTTTAGCAGTAATCAGCGAAATTGCGGACAGTATTTATCAGGCGGGATTTCGGAAATTAGTGTTAATGAATGGTCACGGCGGACAGCCGCAGGTGATGGAAATTGCGGCGCGGGATATTCATCAAAAATATCAGGATTTCTCTGTTTTTCCGCTGTTTGTTTGGCGCGTTCCGAATGTGGCTGCTGAATTATTAACTGCGAAGGAGTTGGAGTTTGGGATTCACGCGGGCGATGCAGAAACGAGTTTGATGTTGGCAATTTTGCCGTCGCAGGTAAAAATGGAACTGGCTGTTACAGAATATCCGCAAGGTTTACCAACAGACAGTTTGCTGAGTATGGAAGGGAATTTGCCTTTTGCTTGGCTGACGCGAGAGTTGACTGAAAGTGGTGTGTTGGGCGATGCGACGGTGGCGACGAAAGAAAAGGGAACTCGTATTCTAGAATCTCTCTCTGACGGCTGGGCACAAGTTATCAAAGATGTTTACAAATTTCGCCAGCCGCGTAGTAATTAAAAATTAAGAATTAAAAATCAAAAAATCTTCTAATTTGTGTCAAAATGAGTCTAAGAAATTTTTTGACTGGGAAAACTAACGATGAGTGTAAATTCTAAATTGCAGCGCGCTTTTGAGCAAGGTCGCGCCCTGAAAATTATCAGCGGTTTAAATAATTTTGATGCAGCAAACGTTGCGGCTGTCGTCAAAGCAGCGGATCTCGGCGGTGCTTCCTTTGTCGATATTGCTGCCGATCGAGATTTGGTATTGATGGCAAAACAGTTGACAAATTTGCCAATTTGTGTCTCGGCTGTGGAACCGGAAAAGTTTGTGTCTGCGGTAGAAGCTGGGGCTGATTTGATTGAAATTGGCAACTTTGATGCTTTCTACGCAGTAGGCCGCCGCTTTGAAGCTGAGGAAGTTTTGCAGTTGACTCGCGAAACTCGATCGCTATTTCCAAACATCACTCTTTCTGTGACAGTTCCCCACATTTTGGCACTCGACAAACAAGTGCAATTAGCAATTGAATTAGTCAAAGCTGGGGCTAATATCATCCAAACCGAAGGTGGCACCAGCGCCCAACCAATTCACGCTGGCACCTTGGGATTAATTGAAAAAGCAGCGCCTACTTTGGCCGCAGCCTTTGAAATTTCCCGCGCCGTATCCGTCCCCGTACTCTGCGCTTCCGGTATTTCCAGCGTCACCGCACCCCTCGCTATTGGAGCCGGTGCTGCGGGTGTTGGTGTCGGTTCTGCTGTCAGCCAACTTAATAGCGAAGTGGCGATGATTGCGGCTGTTCGCAGTTTGGTTGAAGCTTTGGCTTTGGTTTCGCGATCGCACTTGCCGGCTTCCATTTAATTAAGAAGGAAGAAGGAAGAAGGAAGAAGGAAGAAGGAAGAAGGAAGAAGGAAGAAGGAAGAAGGAAGATTTTTCCTATCCCCCACTCTCCCCTTCTCCCCCTCTTCCCCTCCCCCACTTTTCCACTTTTCCACTCTTCCTTAATAATTGATAAACCACACGGCATAATCATCTAATAACTGATTGTTCCGGGAGATCACATCAACTGATTCTAACTCTGATAAAGGCAACATAAACTTTTGGCGATCGCTGACGCGCTGCACTTCCACAAATATGCCTTCTTCCTGAAGCACCAAATCTTCCAACCGATTAATTGTGAATCTATCAGTATAAGAAGGTTGAGTTTTTTTGAGCCGTGCATATTCTTTTTTGCTGCCCGAACCCATTGTATATTCTTCTTCCCATTCAAACTCTTCTATGCCGGTAACGTGGCAGGGAAGTTGAATATTTTGCTTGATGTACTCTAGATATTTGACTGAATTTTTTAGGCTGAAATCAATATTTTTTGACCCCAAAATCTTACTGATTTTAGTTTCAAATTGCTTGTTATTAAATGGCATATTTTTATCGAGATGCGCTAACATTTCTGGATCGAACCCCGCTCTCAATTCGGATAATTCCTCCAGCAGGCTCTGAAAGTCGTTGACCGGTTTCGGTCTTCTGCCTGCTACAATGGTTTCATCAAGCTGAACTGGAGGAAGTTCGGATTCTGAAGAAAGGGATTTGCTTTGATCGGGGCGATCGTCCACTTTAGACTTGTTAACTTTAGACTTGTTAACTTTAGGCTGGTTAAGTTTAGGCTTGTTAAATTTAGGCATCGCTCGGTCTCGCTGGATCGGTTTATCAATACAGTATATCTTGGCAGAAGTACATTGTGTCTAATAGGAGGAAGCTGTAATGCAACTACTGAAATCACCTGATGAATCGCCAGTCTATCAAGGACAATTCGGCGAATTTACGATTACTCAAAACGATCGCACGGGAGTGTTGATTTACCGCGCCGGATTGGGGGTGGCGGCGCTGTGTTTTGCGATCGGCGCTACTCTGGTGCTACAACAGGGTGACAACCCGATGGCAATCCAAGCTGTAACGCCTGTTTTTGCTTGTTTCTGGATAGCTTTAGGCGTCAGCTTGGCAACTATTCACATTTACATGATTGCGCTGCACCGCACACTACAGGCGTTTTGGGCGATCGGCGGCGCGGCAGCATTGTTTGTCGCCCTACAAAGTAGCCAACCTCTAGCTTTAGCAGTGTACGAACATCCCGCCACGTTGTGGGGAATTGGCTTTACTTTTGCTGCCTTAAATGGCATTTATTTTAAGGAAGCATTCTGCTTTAATCGCCTCGAAACTAAGTTTTTGACTCCGGGAGTTCCTTTGTTAATTTTAGGACATATTTTTGGATTTTTGTCAGCCGAGAATGAACAATTTTTGCTGGCAATTTGGGCGGCTTTGTTTATCATCTTTGCTGTGCGTAAGTTTTTTCAACCAATGCCGCAGGATATCGGGGATAAAAGCGTTTTTGAGTATCTGAAACACCAATAATTTGGGAATGGGGCATTGGGAATGGGGCATTGGGCATTGGGAAATTCTATCACTTTCCCAGTATTTCCCTCTTCCCCAGTCTCGCCGAATCGGTCTCCATAGCCGAAAACATCTAGATCGAGTTAAAATGAGAATTCGTCTAATCCGCCGCCGAGAAATGTGGGCAGTTACCAAGGAAGGTTGGGTAATTGCTCTGATGGGATTAATAATTGCAATGATCTTAATTCTCACAAATATCCATCCGTTTTTGGCGGTAAATGCGCCGATTAAAGCAGATATCTTGGTTGTCGAAGGCTGGTTGCCGGATTATGCGATCGAAAGTGCGATCGCCGAATTCAAAAAAGGGGAATACCGCCAATTAATTACCACAGGAGTTCCTTTAAGTAAAGGCTACTATCTTGCTGAATATAAAAATTATGCCGCACTAACTGCCGCGACTTGTATTGCGCTAGGATTTGATAAAAACAAAGTAGTAGCAGTACCAGCAGCGAGTGTTGTGAAACACCGCACTGCTGCTTCTGCGATCGCACTTCGGGATTGGCTGGCTGCTTCTGCCATAAAAGTTGACTCAATTAATCTTTATTCCTTTGGCCCTCACGCCCGCAGAAGTTGGATTGTTTTCAAAGAAGTGCTGAATCCTGACACTAAAGTCGGGATTATAGCTGCTGAACCGCAAGATTACAACTCACAAGAATGGTGGAAATCGAGCGAAGGTTTTCGGACTGTAATCGGAGAAATCATTGCTTATATTTACGCCCGTTTCGTAGATTGGAAAGCTTAGCCAGTAATTGTTTATCTCCCTCTTAATTCTCTTCGCGTTCTAGCGCTAACGCGCCTTGGCGGTTCGTAAAAAAACATTTATATAGCAGTTTTAAATACGTGTAAATACAGGACACGGCAGTGCCGTTTCCTTACCCGGACATCTGTGAAAATACAGGACACGGCAGTGCCATTTCCCTACCCAAGGAATACAGGACACGGCAATGCCGTTTCCCTACTATTCATTCAACAAAAAATGATAAAATTATTCTCAGATAAGTTGAGGGTAACTCGTTGCTAGAAGAACGCGCTTACTGGTTAGCATGGTCGCAAATTAACGGTATCGGGCCGATTTTGTTGCAAAGATTGCACCAAAATTTCAATAGTTTGGCAGAAGCTTGGGCGGCAAAACCAGTAGATTTAATGCGAATCGAAGGGTTCGGCAAGCAGATAATTGAAACCATTGTGCAAGAACGCACTAAACTTAATCCTGAAGAATTTATCGAGAAACATCTTATAAAAAATCCCTGTTTTTGGACGCCCGCCGATCCAGATTATCCCCGCTTATTATTAGAAATTCCCAATCCGCCACCGGTGTTGTATTATCGTGGTAATGTCGATCGCAAAGAGAATCACGGAATTACGCCGACGGTGGCAATGGTTGGTACTCGCAGCCCTTCGGAATACGGCAGAAGGTGGACTCGCAAAATTAGTACGGCTTTGGCTAGAAGCGGTTTTACCGTGGTTTCGGGATTGGCTGCGGGCATTGATACAGAGGCTCATACAGGCTGTTTGGAGGCGGGAGGAAGGACTTTTGCAGTAGTGGGGACGGGAGTAGATATTGTATATCCTAAACAAAATGAGAGGTTGTGCGATCGCATTTTGCAGCAGGGATTGGTAATTAGTGAATATCCGGCGGGGACTCAACCGAATAGAACTAATTTTCCGCGCCGAAATCGCATAATTGCTGGCTTAAGCCGCGCTACAATCGTGATAGAAGCTCCGCATAAATCGGGTGCTTTAATTACTGCTTATCAAGCGAATGATTTTTGCCGGGATGTGTATGTTCTGACGGGCAGATTGGATGATGAGCGTTCCTTTGGGTGTTTGGAGTTGCTGAGTAAAGGTGCTCATCCGATTCTGCCGAGTAGCGATCGACTGTTAAGCGAAGACAGGTTGTTGGAAATGCTCGGAGCTATGCCAAAATTGGATAGAGCCGAGCAGTTGTCGCTATTTCCTCCAAATCCGACGGTTGAGAAGCAAGGGCCGCCGTTGGAGCCGGAATTGGCTAAGGTGTTAAGTGCGATCGAATCTGGGCCGATTTCTTTTGATGTAATTGTGGAAGCAGCGGGATTGGAAGCGGGAACAGTTTCTAGTATACTTTTGCAGTTGGAATTGTTGGGATTAGTTTCGCAGTTACCAGGAATGCGATATCAGCGGTGCTGATTTGTAATTAATACGGTTTAGGCTATTGGTGTCAACTTAAGTCTAAAACCCTCTTTATCTCTCGTTTACCGCCGAGGCAAGATCCCCCTAAATCCCCCTTAAGAAGGGGGACTTTGAGAAGATTCTTGTCCCCCCCTTTTTAAGGGGGGTTAGGGGGGATCAAGGCCTTGAGAGTAAGCGGTTGAAACCGCATATATACAAACGAATTCCGTTTAGGCTATTGGTGTCAACTTAAGTCTAAAACCCTCTTGATCTCTCGTTTACCGCCGAGGTCAGATCCCCCTAAATCCCCCTTAAGAAGGGGGACTTTGAGAAGTTTCTTGTCCCCCCCTTTTTAAGGGGGGTTAGGGGGGATCAAGGCCTTGATAGTCAGCGGTTGAAACCGCATATATACAAACGAAGCCCGTCTCTAAGAGACTGAAGAATAATAAGGACGAAAGTCCTCATTACGAACCTTTAAATCAACCCGAAATTAGCAGCACTAATACTGCTAGCCGAAACACCATTGAGAGAAGCTAAAATCTCCCCTGTTTGTGCCAACCGGATTAAAGTCGAACCGCTATCTTGAGCAATAGCCAATTGCGAGAAACTCAACCCGTTACCCAATACTAACAAGTCTTGACTGACTTCAAAATCAGCAATAGTATCAGTACCGGAATTGGTAGAGAGTAAGAACTTATCTAATCCCCTTCCTCCTACCAAAGTATCACTTCCCAAACCGCCCGCCAGTAAATCATCTCCCTTACCTCCGTAAAGAATATCATTACCATCATCACCATTCAAGATATCAGCACCACGGTTGCCAAATAAGACATCATCACCGCTACTTCCCAGGATTGTATCGCTACCTTTGCCCCCGAAAATAGTGTCATTCCCCAGACTTCCGTCGAGGGAATCATTGCCCCTCATCCCCATCAACACATTATTCCCGCTGTCGCCAGTCAGGATATCGTCGCCATTTGTACCGATAATTGCATCCGGGGAATTGCTGCCCAAATCAGCATCGCCGCTGACAACAGGAGTTGCAATCCCAGTCGGCAATACTACAGCTTCAATTCTGCTATCTAAAGCAGTACCAGTATTGTCAGCAACTAGCTGGGAAATAGGTTTATTTCCTGTACCAACTTCTTTGAAGTCTTGAGTGGTTGGGCCCAAGGCTACTTGTTGGAGGCGGGCAAGTGATTCAGGAATTGATGTTCCTGTTGGGTTGGAGACAGCCACATCAATGCGCTGATTGGCTGTTGCCATTACTGTCGCGGATTGCGATGTAATTTGGCTGACTTGTTGAGAGTTGAAACTGGGGTCTATTTGCTGGATTTTAGCGGCTGCTTGCTGAATGATTGGTTCTAAAGCTGCTGCATTGCTGAGGTTTAAGACTGTACCTGATTCAATTTGATTGGTAATTGAACTGACAACAGCCTTGACAATATCAGTATTGACTGCACTGGAAGCACCGTCAATCAAACCGCTGGTTTGGGTGATGAAGTTTTGGACTTTCACCATTTCTGCTAAGACTTGGACTCCGCCCGGTACGTTGTTGTTGGTAGCTTCTATTGGATCTAAGCTAGTTAGGTCAACTTCAGCGGGGAGTCCAAGGGCGGCTTTGACTAAAGATTGGGCTTCTTCTTGTGTAATTCCTTTGTCGGTTAAGTCGGCGATTAAGCTGGTTAGGAGGGTGACTACACTCGCATCTGGTGGTGCGGTGACTGGTGTTTCTAGGGGTAAGCCGGTGGCGGTGTCAATGCCTCCTATGGCTACTAAATGCCCTTCTTCTGGGTCTATTTCTCCGTTGTTGTTGGTGTCGAAAATCTCGAAGGGGATGTTGAGATTGAATTTACCGCCTGAATCGGTTGTGGTAGATGGTTCGTTGGTATCGAGGACGGCGTTTTTGTTGGCGTCTAAGAACACAGTTGCACCGTCTATGTAGCCGTCAATAACAGTACCTCCAGGCGGGTTATTGGGGTCGTCGTCCGCGATCGTCACAATAGCACGAGAGGGATCGCCTACCTTTTGGGAGTAGTCAGAATGTAAGGTGATAAAAACTTTCTCGTCGCCTTCTACCAGGTTATCGTCGTTGACCTTGACAACCATGTTGACGCTGGGTTTACCGGCTGGAATGGTGATAAAGTTGCCGGACTCGTTAGATTGCAAGGGCTCACCGGACTCGGAAAGCAATTGGTAATCTATACCGGGTATAGCAGTATCAGGTATGGGAGTGTAGCTTATATTATCGAGCCGATTATCCACTTTGTAATAGACATCCAGCGGGTTAGCGAGGTTGCCACCAGTACGGGTAATAGTGAATTTTCCAGGATTGGGTTCTTCGGTTGCAGGGATTGTTTCCGCCGTATTTGGATCTGTAGCAGTGATAGTGAGGGTTGGTTTGATATCGGGGGCTTTAAATTCTCCTTGGGCAAAAGGTGAACCCGCCCAAGCACTGTCGATCGCCTGTACACTCCAGTTATAAGTTTGTCCAGGGATTAAGTAATCTGGCTTGAGCAGCCAATTGTACTCCCCGTAGTTTTGGTTGATCTTGGCTTGGTTGACATTCCCCAACTGCACTACTTGCCGAGTTCCGTCATCACCGGACATGGGGCCAACAATGTACTCTTTAATGGGGGGCTTATCACCACCGTTGGGATTGGGACGAGTAGTCCAAACTTGCAGGTTGTAACTTAAACCCCGATCAGGAGTTTTAGAGTCCAGAGTTTTACCGTCGATTGAGGTACTACTCTGTGCTGGCCGCCAACTTAATACAACTCCTTCTTCTGAAATAGTATGAGACTGTAAAAATTGAGGTTGAGGTGCAGAGGGTCGGGTGTTCGCATCAGGGGTGTTGTTGCGGTAGATTTTGACAAAGCTGCCACCCGGAAAAGATGAATCATCTCTTGTCGTGAGTGCAATATCTAGTCTGCCGTCCTCGTCATAGTCTCCCCAAGAACTCGGGCTGGCAACATTATTAGGCAGCCCTGAATCCTTGAGGAGTTCAAAATTGCTGCCAGAATCATTTCTTTCGTAAACTTTCGCGACACTGGAACCCGAATTACCATCCAGTTCTGTCACAAGGATATCCAGCTTGCCATTGTTGTCGTAGTCTCCCCACGCACCGGGACTACCACCATACCCGAATGTGTAAGCTTCCTGAAAGCTAGTAGTATCCCCATAGCTATTGTTTCCGAGCAATCTGGTACGGCCGTAGTTCCATTCATTTGGACGCGACGATCCACCTGTAAGCAAGATATCTAGTTTGCCATCGCCGTAGGAGTCTCCCCATGCACCGTAAATAATAGGTTCTTGGGGGTTTTGATATTGCAGTAGTGGATTGCTCTCTTCGGTAAAGCCATTGCCAGTGTTGCGATACAATTTTGCGATGTAATTTGGCTTGGGGTCGCTTTTTAGAGCGGTGTCCCCTGTCAGCAAGATATCGGGTTTGCCATCGTTGTTGTAGTCTCCCCAGGCCGCATTGCCAATAACACCGGGCAAGCTAGCCCCAGTCTCCTCCTCAAAGGTAAGGGCGTAGTTAAAGATACTGCCGTTGTTAAAACCAATGGGTTCGTTGCGGAACACTTTGGCGATGTATCCTGAACTCGTGTCACCTGTGAGTACGAGATCCTTTCTGCCATCGTTGTTGTAGTCTCCCCAAGCTGCGGAACCGCTGAAAATACCAGGCAGCTTTACCCTCGTGTCTAGAGTAAATTTAGTGGTGTCGATGGAGGTTGGGTAATTGGGAATAGTGCTATCAGTCTTTTGGTTCCGGTACAGTCCGGTGATGGGGGTGTAGCGTGGCGAACCAGAGGTGTCTCCTTCATTAATTACGCCTGTGAGCAAGATATCGAGATCGCCATCATTGTCGCTGTCTCCCCAGGTAGCAGAAGGTTTGGAATCATGATTCTTCCCATTTTCCTGAATCACACCTCCATAAACGGGAGGCAGCCCTATATCAATTGGTTTAAAGCCTTGAGCACCTTCGTTGCTGTACACTTTCGGGAGGTATTGCGATCGGGGAAAAGAAAGTGGGTTGTTTGGTAAACTACCTCCTTCCATCACCAACAGATCCAAATCGCCGTCATTGTCGTAGTCTCCCCAGGCATTAGGGCCGACAAAACCAGGTATCTTCAGATCCGCGAGTTCGTTGGTGAAAACTTGATCCAAAATTTGCAAGGTGGTAGAGCTTTGAGTGCCAATATCGGCATTATCCGCACTAGCTATCCGAAACGCGATTTCTTCTGTTCCCTCAGCTTGACTATCCGATAAGATGCCTATTGTGAAAGTTTTGGTATCTTCGCCTGGGTTAAAGGTGACTTGACCAGAGTAACTGGAGGCAAAGTTCCAATCTGTTCCCAAAGTCGCTGAACCACCAGTAACAGGTTGTATGTACGCCCTGGAAATTTTGTCTAGATCCCCAGCGCGAGTGAGAGTAATTTCTGCCTGAACGACTCCTGTGGAACTTTCCTTGACTTTGTAAGTAGCTTGGGAAAAACTTACCGTGGGAGGCACACTAAGAGGCAGATTGTTAGGTTCCGTTATACCCAATGGAGTTCCGTTAGAGTTCGGTAATCCGATCGGGAATATGTTTGGGTTGCCTGTTCCTATGCCACCACCGCCGATTGGTTCTTCTACAGTGCCACCACCGCCTGGTTCTTCTACAGTGCCACCACCGCCGATTGGTTCTTCTACAGTGCCACCACCGCCTGGTTCTTCTACAGTGCCACCACCGCCTGGTTCTTCTACAGTGCCACCACCGCCTGGTTCTTCTACAGTGCCACCAC
>NZ_JAUBVE010000012.1:95191-120448 GCF_036705715.1 Microcoleus sp. AT3-D2
CGCCCGGTTCTGCTACAGTGCCACCACCGCCGATCGGTTCTGGCGCTAAATCGTTATCAGCGATCGCCACTGTCACGCCCGGAATCGCGATCGCACTATACTTACTATCAGCACTCTGGGCCGTATGAGAAATACTGCCTCTATGATTTCCTTCAAAAACCGCATCGTCTTTCGCCGTTACAGTCACTGGTTTCGCCACATTCCAGTTAGTAGAGTCAAAAGTAACATCAGCGATCGCCTGAATCTGATTACCTGTTGTGAGAGTGATAGTAACAGAGGCGCTCGGCTGGCTGTTGAGTTTGACTGTATAACTGCCATCCGCGCCGCCTTCTGTAGCAGTTGTGCTCGTAGGTGTAATGCTGACACCTGCTGTGTCGTTGTCGGTAATCGCTACATTTACATCCTGAATGGTCTGACCGCTATACTTAGTGTCGTTACTGGTAACAGTGTGAGCGATCGTACCGCTGTGCGTACCTTCGGCTTTGCTATCGTCGGTAGCGGTGACAGTGACTGTTTTGGCAACATTCCAATTTGTGCTGTCAAAGATAACAGGGGCGATCGCATTTATTTCACTTCCGGCATTAAAATTAATGGTAACAGGCGCGATCGGCTCCGACGTTAACTCGATCGCATAACTGCCCGTCGCCCCGCCTTCTGTAGCAGTTGTTGCCGTGGGAGTAATAGAAATACCAGCCGTATCATCGTCTTTATTGCTAAGACTAACATCCGCTACATCTTTGGCGCTGTAATTCGGATCTGTACTAACAGTAGCCGCCGTGATAATCTTGTAGTCAATATCGCCGTCACCAATGCTATCGTTAAGCCCTGTTACTGTTACCGGCTGCGCTGTATTCCAGTTAGCCGGAGTGAAAGTTAAGCTATTAGTCGAAACTGTTCCCTCGGCAACATTGTCACTGATCAAACCGATAGTCACATCAGCAGTCGGCTGAGTATTCAAAACCACAGTAAAGTTAGCCTTGGTGCCATCTTCACCAGTAGTTAATCCCGCCGTCGGATTCACTGTAATTCCCGGAGTTTCATTGTCACTGTTGGTGACAGTCACATCATCAGGATCGAGGTTATTGAAATTAGGATCGGTACTCACAGCAGCAGCCGTGACAATTTTGTAAGGTTGAGGGCCATCAGCTACCAAATCGTCAACACCACTCACTGTTATTGTTTGCGGTTCATTGTAGTTAGCAGAAGTGAAAGTTAAGCTATTAGTGGAAACTGTTCCTTCGGCAAGATTGTCACTTCTCAAACCGATGGTAACGTCAGCAGTTGGTGCAGCGTTTAATTTGACAGTAAACTCTGCCTTTCCGCCAGCTTCGGTTGTTGATATTCCCTTTGGACTGACTGTGATGCCGGCAGTATCATCATTAGTAATAGTTGTGGTAGCGGTAGCCGTCGCAATAGTCGGTGCGCCACCCGGTGAAACTGAATTTGATAAAGTAATAGCAACAGTTTCATCCGGTTCTATATTGCCATCTCCCAACACATCCAAAGTAATATTTTTGGAGGTTTCGCCCGCAGCAAAACTGATTTTACCAGTGGCAGCAGTTGCCCCAGAAGTGCCGCCGATATTGTTGTAATCAGTGCCGTTTGTCGCAGTGCTGGTAATCGCATAATCTACTGTACTCCAAAGTTCCGTGCTGCCGCTGCGAGTAATAGTAAATGTGGCAGGAGTAGCGCCGGAATTTCCTTCGGTAACGGTGGGATTGTCTGCGACAATTGAGTAAGAACTATTCCTATCCAGTATTGCCAGTGTCACTTGACTCGTACCGCCGGCAACACCGCCTGTAATCGCACCCAAATTGAGAACTAACTGTTCGTTACTGTCAACGATATTGTCAGCTTTAATAGTTACTGCAATATTCTGGGTGAGAGTAGTAGTGCCGGCAGAGAAAGTAAGGGATGTAGTTGAAAGAGTGTAGTCTGTATCTTGAGTAGCTGTGCTACTGGGGTCGATGACAATTGGTACAGTTACAGCACTTAAGGGAGTGCCACCGCTGATAGTAACCGGGACATCAATTATTGTGTCGGTCGTGCCTTCAGTGACGTTGTAAGTGTTGCCTATTTGGGGAGGAACGAAGGATACCGTATTGGGTGTATTTAGCAAAACAGAAACGTTATCTGAACCGCTGTTCGCAATTGCCAAATCCGGGAGAGTGTCACCATTAAAGTTGCCGGCAATAATGGACGCTGGACTTGTTCCCGCAGCAAAGTTAATGGGTGCACTAAAACCGCCACTGCCATTGCCTACTAAAATTGCAGCGCCGCTGGTTCCTGTTACTGCTAAGTCAAGTATGCCGTCTCCGCTAAAGTCATTCACCACAATGCCGTTAAGCCCTGCCCCTGCGTTAACAGTAGTAGCCGGGCCAAAGCCGCCAGTGCCATTTCCCAATAGAATTGACACACTGTTAGAACCGCCGTTAGCTGTGGCTAAGTCGAGGAAATTGTCTCCGTTAAAGTCCCCACTTGCGATCGAATTTGGACCTTGCTCAACCCCAAAGTTAGTAGCTGCACCAAATCCGCCCGTGCCATTTCCTAACAGAATTGAGACATTATTAGAGAGGCCGTTGGCAACGGCTAAGTCGGCGAAACTGTCAGCGTTAAAGTTGCCTACAACAACGTCAGCCGGAATCGCACCAACATTGAAATTAGTGGCAGCACCAAAGCTGCCAGCACCGTTTCCCAACAAAATTGAGACGCTACCAGAAGCACCTTGAGGGTTAGCGTTTACCACCACTAAATCGAGGAAAGTGTCCGCGTTAAAGTTTCCGACAGCTATTGAAAGGGGAGTATTACCCACATTGAAATCATTGCCTACATAGAAGCCACCAGTGCCATTTGCTAACAGAATTGAGATATTACTACTATTTACTACTGCTAAGTCGGGGAAGTTGTCATCGTTAAATAGTCCCGAAGTGACGTAAAGCGGACTTGAACCTACGGCAAAATTGGTAGCTGTGCCAAAACCACCTGTGCCATTCCCTAACAAAATTGAAACGTTATCGTCATTCTGGTTGGTTACTACCAAGTCTGGGAAAGTATCAGCGTTGAAATCCCCTACATTAATACCTTTGGGACTTGACCCTGCGCCAAAATTTGTAGCTGCATCAAAACTATTCAAAACATACTCGTAACCCGCTAACACTTCGGGTTCAAATACCAGCGGCGTTTCTATTTTCCCGGTTCTGACTTCCAGTTCCCAGTCGCCGCCCTTTGCTACACTTCCGGTGAGATTTTGGGAAGCTGCAACGTTTGTATTTGTGAGTTGGGCAATTCGTTGGATGAAGGCTACACCGTCTATATCTCTGGCGTGTTCATTATCTATGGCGTATTTATCATCTATGGCGTATTCATCCGATCCGCCGGGGGTTGAAACCCCCGTCTCATAGCGAAAGTCCTCTGAAGAGGACTGTTTATTGAGGTTGTTTCCAGTCGGTTTCAACCGACTTGAGCTTTGAGCCGGGGAATTCATTCCCTGGCGGACTTTCGGGTAAGCAGTCGGTTTCAACCGACTTGAGCTTTGAGCCGGGGAATTCATTCCCTGGCGGACTTTCGGGTAAGCGCCAGAGGCTGATGCGACATTACAACCGTAAATCAGAATGTCCGCATCAACAGTTAAAGCACTCCGCCACTGCTGCAATTTCTCGGAATAAGTTTCCACATTATCTGCACTCAAGCAGCCATTACCCAATTGCAAGCTACCCGGAGCACCGTGAGAAACGATGTGAATGCTGTCAATATTGGTACGAAGAGCTAAAATTTGAGTAATTTGGTCGATCGCATCTTTATTCCCATCCAAAACGACTACTTCCGTACCCGCTTTTACCCCGGCGACTAAACTTTGATAATTTTCTACTTGAGTGTCGATAAAGGCGATCGCACTTGGTGAAACTTGATTATTTAAATTTGGCATAATACACCTATTGATAGCTAAAAAAAGACAATAATTTCCCTGTTTCGCCACTTGCGTCCGAAACATTTCTGAAGGTTGTAGTAACCATAACTGTTTTTTATGAAAATCTATATAAACTTTTCTTTATAAACACCTTTTTATTTAAAGTTTTGATAAAGATGGGGGAATTTATTAAGTAATATTACGGATGAGCCATTCTGAGGCAGATTAGATAACACAAAAACACTTCAATTGCAAGTGTAATGAGACTGAAATATTAAGAACGGGATTTTTGATAGATATCTGCGATGCGGTTGGGCAGTTCGTTTCAACCCTGGCGGACTTTCGGGCAAGGGTGGGGACGGGTTTAGGAGATAATTGGTATTAGGCAATTATTTTTAGTAAAACCCGCCCCTAAAACTTATTCGTTACCATCTTTACGAGTGATTCCCTACGGGATAGCTTCGCTTCACGGACTTACTTCAAACCCCCATCTATCCCCGCTAAAATCTGCTCAGCTTGCCCGCACAAAGCAGCGTGACAGCAACCATTACTCGCCAACAATCCCCCCCACTGACTCACATCTCCCCGGTTATATTGCAAAGTAGAACCGTCAAAACGAGTAAATTGACCGCCCGCTTCAGTCAAAATTAATTCGGGCGCCGCTAAATCCCAATCTTTGGGCGCAGACTTTCCCGAAAGCGCAATATAAACATCAGCCTTTTGTTCGACAATTGTCGCAATTTTACAGCCGATACTGCCGACAGCTATTTGATTTTGACAAGGCAGTTTTTGTAACAATTGATTAAAGCGATCGCCCCGGTGGCTGCGGCTAGTTACTATAGATAAATCTGCCACTATATTTCGCGCCGAAACCTGCAATTTGACAGCAGAACCGTCCCGACTTTCCATAAAAGCGCCAGCATCTTGCACCGCGTAATAAATCTTTTGCTGCTGGGGCCAAGCCACAACTGCTAATACCGATCTTCCCTCGAACGCTAAAGCAATATGAACTGCAAATTCACCTGTCCTGTCAATAAAATCTCGCGTTCCATCCAACGGGTCAATAATCCAAACCCAACTTTGAGGTAAGGGAATTTGACCGTTAGTTTCTAAATAAGATTTGTAAGTTTCTTCGCTGAGATAGCCAAATTCTGCATTCCCTAAAGCCGATTGCAATTCGTCTAGGATGTAAGAATTGACAGCGACATCGGCGGCGGTGACGGGGCCATCTTTTTTCTCTTGGATGTCGAGGTTAGGAGTGTTGGAATCCTGGCGATAATAGGATTGTAGGATATCTGATGCACTCCAGGCGATCGATCGGGCAATTTCGCTGATTTCTTCGAGAGTTTTCATGAGTTTCTTGTTTGTGAACCGCAGATGAACGCCGATTAACGCAGATTTCTGTAGGGGCGGTGTCCCCGTGCCCGCCCCGGGGAACCATACATTAGCAATTACCAATTAATATGAGGATATTTCCATTCATAATAATTAGGAAACACAAAATTAGTAAAAGAAACCGAAATACTAACCTCCAATGATTTTACATGGTGCCACCAACCGACAGGAATAAAGATAGCTTCTCCCGGTTCCAAAATCACTTCAATAATTTTCGCATCTCTGTAAAGTGGGTATTTGTCATAATCCGGATTTTCGCCGTCCACCTTGCTGAAAACTCCGACGTGATTATAAAGCAGAGGTGTTTGTTGCGGAGAAATCAACTTAATTAGTTTGCGACCAGACACTTGAGCTAAAATTAAATTAACTGGGTCATGGTGCAGCGGTGTAATCGTGCCTTTGGGCCCGAACCAAAAGAAAACTCTGCCTTTTGTATCCGTTGGATTGAGGTATTCAGGGAAAATTTCAATGTCGTTGAATAAGGGTTTAAATTCCTCTCTTTCCAGAGTTTGGTTGTTAGCAACCATGTAGTAGTCGTTGCTAGGCCCGCCCTTGACCACCATCTCTACATATTTGCGGAACAAAACAATTTTTTTGTGATTTTCTATCTTGATTTCGTAATTTGGGTCAGAGTTGCGGTTGGCTTGAATTTGTACCTCTGCATCGCCATATTTTTGCTGTAAATACTCCGGCGTCCACAACTGCAACGCTTTCCAGTTGTGCATAATATTGGTAATAATTACTGGAGTATTTTTTGCATAGTAGTTTTCGAGAAAATACTCTCTAGAAAGGCTGCTTTTGCGTTCGATTGTGCCAAACTTGGAAGACAATGCAGCTAATTGATTGCTAATCCTGAGATGCGATTCTAATTTCTGCAATAACTGCACGTACTGACTACCTGCTTGAAAGTAGGGATGAGATGATATTTCCCTAACTTCTGCGGTGGCTGTTTCCGCATCTATGCCGGTATTTATTAGTCCTTGAATGATTTCTGCATCGGGTTGATTTAATAATTTGTTAGCCGCCACCCACTGTTTCATATTGTCGGGAAGTTCTTGTTTGCTTGGGGTGAGTAGATTGGGCAAATTTTGTGTCAGCCATTCTAGGTTAACTTGCTGCTGTTCTGTTAGGGTAATCCGCAAAGGGGGAAGGGTGATAGTTAGAGGTTGGGTGTCAGACATGATTCGGGTATGTTGTTTTGGGAGTGTTTTGTGTGACTTTAACTTGTCTTACTAATATAGCAATTTTGTTAACGAACCGCGAAGGCGCTAAGGGCGCGAAGGAAGAGAAGAGAGAATTTCACAAATTTTGTCGAGGTTGCTGTCAGGATTTTAACTCAACAAGTGTTGCCAGTTCAAGTTTTCTAGCTTTGAGCGGTTTTAACCGGATAGTTTGGTTAATTTTAATTTAAAATTAACTCTTATTCATCCAGGCGCGGGTTCCGAAGCTTTTGCAGGAATGGGAAGCGATTTTAGATGCAGCGGTGAGAGTATCGGTAAAGTTATTTTGCAAAATGTAGTGACAGAAAGCCCCGTGAAAGATGTCGCCAGCGCCTAAAGTGTCTGTGGCTTGAATTTGAGGTACTTCTATAGTGCCGTAAGTGCCATTGCTGAGGTATGAAATTGATTTTTCGCCGCGAGTGATGGCAATATTGGGAATTCCTGCGGCTGACAAGTAAGCAAAGACTTGTTCGGAATTGTCGCAGTCTGGTGGATGAAAGTTATCCGAACATACCGCCCATTCAATAAAAGGTAAGATTTCCTCTAATCCGGGTTTCCAACTGCCACCGTCGAGGACAATGGGAATGTTTTTTGACTTGGCAAGTTGAGCAATTTCTTGGCTGGCTGCGATTTGATGTCCGTCAACCAGTACAATATTAACGGATGTTAAAATATCCTGGTTAATTGTTTGACTGTCAACTTGCGATTTCGTAGCATTGATGGAAATTACCGATCGATCGCCCGTTGCTTCAGTTACAATAATCGAGGAAACTGGCGGCGAGTGTGATCGCCCCGGTTCCAAATCAATTATCCTGACATTATACTCCGCTAAGTCTGCACGAATTAATTGGGCGATCGCGTGAGTGCCCAAAACGCCCGCTAATACCGCCGCATTCCCCAAATAGCTAAAAGTGACCGCAGCATTTGCCGCCGGCCCGCCCGCAGCAATGGTACAATCAGAAGCAACAACTTTCTGATTTTCACCCGGAGGCTTCCCTGCCAAATAAACTAAATCTAAAGTCGCCAATCCCAAGAATAATCCCGTTTTCATATCTGCGTTAATCCGCGTTCATCTGCGGTTAAAAAATCCCAATCTTAAAATGCAAGCAAATCCCACCACAGGAACATTTTACATCGTAGGAACCCCGATCGGCAACCTGGAAGACATGACATTTCGCGCCATCAAAATCTTGCAAAAAGTAGACTTCATCGCCGCCGAAGATACCCGCCATACAGGCAAACTCTTGCACCATTTTCAAATCAAAACTCCCCAAATCAGCTATCACGAACACAACCAAAACCAGCGACTCCCCGAACTCATCGACAAACTGCTTTTAGGCAAAGATATCGCCCTCGTCACCGATGCCGGAATGCCGGGAATTTCTGACCCCGGATACGAGTTAGTCAAAGCCTGCGCCGATGCTAATATTAACATTATTCCGATTCCCGGCCCGACCGCCTGCATTGTTGGCATAACTGCATCAGGATTACCCACAGAAAGATTTGTATTTGAAGGTTTCTTACCCGTGAAAGGTCAAGAACGCCAACAGAGTTTAGAAGCTTTACAAATAGAATCCCGCACTATAATATTATATGAATCTCCGCACCGATTGCGGCAAACTTTACAAGATTTAGCAACTACTTTGGGAAGCGACAGACAGATTGTGCTGGCGAGAGAGTTAACTAAAATGCACGAAGAGTTTTGGCGTGGTAGTATAGAAAGTGCGATCGAGCTTTACAGCAATCGCGAACCCCAGGGAGAATTTACCCTCCTAATTGCCGGCATCCAAACAGCCGCACCAATATTTTCTGAAGACGCCATCAAAGCAGAATTGCAAACATTAATTGCAGAAGGCATAAGTCGTTCCCAAGCCAGCCGCCAGCTAGCGCAACAAACATCCCTCCCCCGCCGCCAAATCTACCAACTCGCCCTCACAATTGGCGACAATGAATCATTAGAAAAACCCGTGGATGAGTTGTGAAATCTCTCTTCTTCTCTGCGCCCTCTGCGCCCTCTGCGGTTAAATAAAAAAAGCTAGATACTCACACTCAGAATTATATGGTACGCGGAAACTACGATCGACAAAAACCATATTTACGCAACCCCCACATCAACAAACCAATCGCCGAAATTTATGCAGACTTAGACGCCTTTACCTGGGAGATATTTGAAGACCAACCCCACCGCTTCGATACCGTAAGTTTCTACGTCTTGCTTCCCCCACTGTTTTATGAAGGGCGTTTCATCAAAGGAATTTACTTCAGCGAAGCAGTCGAACTCATAAACAAACTATTTCCCCAACTTTCATCAGTATTTTTCTCCTTCACCTATTCCCCCGGAATCTCCTACTCCTGGGCCCCCATAGCTGACGCCTACTCCAGCTTATACAAAAACCCACAGCGAGAAAAGTGGTTTCGCGAAACTTATGTCGATCGCGCCCACAAACCAATCATACCACTGCAAGACACCGACTTCATCAACGAATACTTAATTTCCCCGCGCAACGTCCCCGCAAAAGACATCGACCTCCTCGCCGTCGCCCGAATTTCCGAAGAAAAAAATTTGCCAATCATAGCCAAAGCCTTAAAAGTTTACCGCCAAAAATATCCGCAAAAACCGATTAAATTAACAGTAGTCACCGGCCACGAATTTGATGCTAGAAACCTAAAAACTCTCGACCAGTACGCCTTACAAGAATGGCAACAAGTCGAGGCAATTTTAGACAATCCCTCCGACTACATTAACTTAGTACCAAGAGTAGACTACTACAGCGAAATCCCCACATATTATTCGCGAGCCCAAGCATTCGTCCTCGGTTCCCTCCTCGAAGGAAAAAACCGGGGAATTACCGAAGCAATGAGTTGCAACGTACCAGTAATTTGTTTTGAAGAATTCAACCAATACGCCAGAGGAAACTCGCCTGTTTTCCCCGAAGGTGCGGGTCTTTACGCCAAATTTGACCCGGAATCTCTCGCAGATACTATATATACAGTATTGGAAAATCAAACAGAATTCAAACCGCGATATCAGTATTTAAAACATTGCGGGCGCAAGAACTTTTTCAATACTTGTATAGACAGTTTTCCTTACTATCAGCACAATATTCCAGACTACAAACAAGGAGATGCGATTAACAATTTGTGGCTAGATTTAGCTGTTCAGCAAAATTATCAAGTTAGTTTGAATAGCTTTTTGTACGGAGGTTCTCCATTGTCTCATATTCGCGGGACAAATGCGATTCAGCAGAACCTCGGCGAGTTAACCAAGTTTCAATGACAGATAATTCGGAATGATGAAACCACAGAGGACACAGAGGACACAGAGGAAGAGAAGGGAGAGATGAATAATTCTGATGTCAACGGGATTCGAGATTAGTCTTCATAGCGAGGACTTTCGCAAGCCCCGTGGAATTCATTCCCTGGCGACTGGTAGATGGCCGGCTTAAGTTGACACTAATGCCCTATGACAATATCCGCACAAATCTTACTTGCCAAAACTCTAGCCAAATTCACAGGAACAGCATTGCCGACCATTTTGTATCCATCAGCAATATACTTATACTTAAAAATAAAATTATCCGGGAAAGTCTGAACTCTCGCGCACTCTCGCACAGAAAGCCGACGGTAAGGCTGAGGTGAATTGGGGTCAAAAATGCGTTTGTCTTTACCAACCAAAATCATTTTACTAGCTTGAGGATGGAGAGGTGCGTGTCTGCCACTTGCCTGAATTGTAAAAGAAGGTTCTGACCAACTTCTAACTCGATTGCGCGACATATAAATGCTCGAAAACCCCAAATCCGCACATTCGTGATTTTTGACATAATCGTGATAATTATCTAATTTACCCTTAACTGACATAGGGGCGATCGCCTGCAAATCAAAAATCGCATCTTTCAGCGTCAAAACCTCGATTCCAGGTTCGGGAAACTCAAAACCAAAACCCAGAGTTTCCCGATAGCCAACAACAATCACCCTTTGCCTATCTTGCGGAACACCAAAATGTCTAGCATTCAACAACTTGTACGAAACCCGATATCCGATGTCCTCAAACTGCGATAATATATAATTGAAAGCATCCTTGTTTCTGCCAGCCAAAATACCGCTAACATTCTCAGCTAAAAAAAACAGAGGCTGCTTGTCCCGCACAATTCTGATATACTCCCAAAAAAGTTGACCCCGACTGTCATCAATCCCCCGTTTCGCCCCGGCTTCACTCCAACTTTGACAAGGAGGCCCGCCAATTATCCCAATACATTTGGGAATTTCATCAGATTTGATTTTTCTGATATCTCTGCGATCTAAAATAGTTTCAGGATGATTAAACTCGTAGGTATCCCAAATAGACTTATCATATTCATTCGCCCAAACCGCATTAAAGCCAGCGAACCGAAAACCCAAATCCAACCCCCCACAACCAGAAAACAGAGAGATAATATCTAAAGCCACCTTTTTTCATCCGCAACAAATACACTAAATCAATTATAAACCTCTCTTTTCTTAGATATCTATCTCTTTCTTCTCTCACTCTGCGCCCTCTGCGCCCTCTGCGGTTAATAAAAAAATATAATTCACACACAAACAGAACTTATCATCCTCAATGAATGCAGAATCCATCCTCCAATCCTACCAACATTTCGGCGTGCACCTCGGCTTAGAAAGAATTCACCAACTTCTCCAAAAACTAGACAACCCCCACCAACAAGTACCCATTATCCACATTGCCGGCACCAATGGCAAAGGTTCCGTTTGCGCTTATCTCTCTTCCGTACTAACAGAAGCAGGCTATCGAGTTGGACGCTACACATCCCCGCACCTAATCGATTGGACAGAAAGAATTTGCATCAACCAAAAACCGATTTCCCCAACAGAATTGCAACAGTGTCTAGAACGAGTTGTCGCCGCTACCGAAAACAACACCGAAACTCCCACTCAATTTGAAATAATCACCGCAGCAGCTTGGCTGTATTTCGCCGAACAAAAAACAGACATCGCAGTCATAGAAACTGGATTGGGCGGTAGATTAGACGCGACTAACGTTTGCGAAAAACCTCTCGCGAGCGTCATTACTTCTATCAGTCTTGAACACTGGCAAATACTCGGCCCCACCGTCGCCGATATTGCTGGGGAAAAAGCGGGAATTCTTAAAGAAAAATGTCCGGCAGTTATCGGAGAATTGCCAGAATCAGCTAGAATAGTAGTAGAAAAACGCATTCAAGAATTAGACTGTCCGGCAACTTGGGTAAAACCAGCAATAGATTTAGGACAAGGATTCGCAGAATATCAGTTAAATCAAAATGCGGTTAAAATAAAATATCAATTGCCGCTGCTGGGAAAAATTCAACTAATGAATTCAGCAATTGCGATCGCAACTTTGCAAATTCTCCAAAACCAAGGATGGCAAATTTCCCCAACCGCCATTGAAAACGGTATCGCCAAAACCCAATGGCCCGGAAGACTCCAGCAGACAACTTGGAAAAACCGCAATATATTAATTGATGGCGCGCACAACCCCGCCGCCGCGATCGCCCTGCGTGAATATGTCGATCGCCTGAACAATCACCCGTCACCGATTAGCTGGGTAATCGGCATTCTTGCGACTAAAGACTGCGATGATATTTTGAAAGCATTACTCAAAAAGGGCGATCGACTTTACCTAGTACCCGTACCCGATCCAAACTCATCATCCCCCGCAGAATTAGCCACCCTCGCTCAAATTATCTGTCCCGAATTAACACTCTGTCAAGCCTTCCCCGACTTAACAACAGCTTTAGATGCTGCTGTTACAGGTGACAACCTAACAATCCTTTGCGGTTCGCTTTATCTCGTCGGCTATTTTCTGCAACAACAACAATCCCAAGCTTAAACGCATCAGAATTGTGTTTCTTCCTCCGTAAAGATAGGAGGCCACAATTCAGAAACGGGCAATTCCCAACCGGGAAAAAGTTCTGCTACTGTTAAGATATCGCCATTTCCTAAAACAATCGGTTCACCTGTAGAGCGATAAATAGTCACTGTTTCTTCATCAGGATCGATCAGAATTCCGACGATCGCACCCAGCTCTATAAACTTCAAAACCTTGGTTTCTATAGGCTTAATGCGATCGCTCTGAGATTTAATCTCAACCACCAAATCGGGGACAAGTTCTCCAAAATAACGCGGACTTTGGCGCAAGCGGGCGGCGCGCACAAAAGAAACATCAGGTGCTTTGACATTCGTATCCGGCATGATGAAACCGCCTGCGGAGTCAAAGACTCTCCCCAAGCGACGGGGATTTATCCAAGCGAAAAGAAAGGCGATGAGACGGCTACTGATTTCACTGGATACGATGTCTGATGGTCCCACAATTGAAAGTCTCCCGTTGTCTAGTTCAATTTTGTAATCTAAACCCGCTTCGGAAAAAAGGGTTTGAACTTGGTTTAAATCTTTGAGTGTCATCGCTGGCATAAGAATGTTCTCCTATTCCTATCTGAGCTTTGATTTTAACACAAATCAAATTTCTGAATATTTGACGAATTCAGGCTATCTTCGTACAAATCATCAATCAAGCTTAATTGAGAAAGAGGCTCGCACGGGATAAATAAACCCGGTTCCTGGGATGAGCGATCGTTCTTATCAACAAACATTTACGTCTAAAATAGTCGAGATTGACTTATGCAGAGTTCTCCTCTGACTCCGCGTTGTGAAGAGGCGGTAATTTCATCATTCGATAATAACTTAAAAGCTTATATATTTGCCTATATATGGCGGCACAGATTCCCATTATTTAATAATACGTCAAGTGGCAGAAAAAAGCAAGGGGCGAGATCAAAAAAAATCCCGCCCCAGCTTCAATTAAAAACTACCTTTGATCCCAAGCCTTAGCCGCATCAGCAACAGCTTGGTCTACCGACTTCTCATCCAACATTGCCGCCTGCAAATTGTCATAAATCGCCTTTTGCAGCTTCTTAACATCCTTCAAAGGCGGAATCAATAGCTCGGCGGAACTCAACCCAGAAGCACTAACAACCCGAGCTTGATCGGCAGCAGGAGCATCAGTCGGAACGCTCTTAAAATAATCGTCCTGCAAAGCCTCAACCGTAGAAGGCAAAACATTAGCAGCCTTAGCAAAAGCCAACTGATTTTGAGAATTAGTGACGTACAGAGCAAACTTGACAGCATCATCAGGGCGCTTGCTGTCGCGAGGCACAACCAAATTCATCACCGCCACAGTCTTCTTACCTGTTTCCCCCGTAATTTGAGGCGCAGCAGCCGAAACAGCACCAATACTCGGAGCATTCTCAGCAATCGCCTTCAAAAACTGAGGGCCGGAAGCCAACAAAGTAGTTTCCCCAGCTTGATAAAGCTCGATCGCCCTGCGATGTCCCTGCACCAAAACATCCTGCGGCAAAAGTCCGTTTTTGTACAAATCTACCCAATACTGAAAAACAGCCTTGCCCTTATCAGTATTAAAAGCCGCCTTGCCTTTAGCGTCAATCAAAGGCACACCCATCTGCACGAAAGATTGCAAAACTTCCGCCGAATCTTCCGGCACAAAAGTCACAAAAAAAGCAAACTTACCAGTCTTTTCCTTCACCTGCTTGGCAACAGTTGCCAACTCGGCATAAGTAGCCGGAGGCTTAGCAATTCCCGCCTTCTTCAACAACTCCGTATTGTAAATTGTCACCCCAGTCGTGAGATACCAAGGAATGCCAAAACTCTTGCCGTCGAGTACGCCAGCTTTCCAGATATTTGGCAGATAGGTCGATCGAACTTGCTGCGGAATTCGAGAATCCAAATCCAGCCAAGCATTGCGTCCCGCCAACAGCGAAGCAAAATCGGGATTGAGGTTAACCACATCCGGCGCAGTTTTCGCCGAAACAGCCCCCAAAATCTTGCTTTCCATCGCCGACCAAGGAACGTCCACCCAGCGCACCTTCACCCCCGGATTTTCCGCTTCAAAACCGGCGATCGTCTTGTTGAAATACTCAGTAAACTGAGGTTGAAGCTGCATAGTCCAGAACTCGATTTCCTGCGTATTATTTGCCTGGGAATTAACAGCCGGCTTGCCGCAACTCACCACCGCTGCCAGCAGCAGCCCCACCAGTCCAAAAACAGCAAACAGTTGCCAAGATTTACGTTTCATAGAATAAAATTTGAGAGTTATGGGAACCGTTAGACAAAAAAGAGATCGCCAGAATCAAGCGCGATCGAGTCAGTAACAGAGTTTTGTACCTGGACCCAGGAGCGAGATAGTCTGTTTTTGTGCAGAATCGGCTGGTTTTCGGTCAATCGAGCTGGAATTTGTTGACATTCGCAGCAGAATAGCTATTGTCAAGTAAATTGGATAGCATAAAATCGGAACTAGCGATCGCGCAACACAGACGGAGCTGCGTAGCTACGGCGGGATACCGAGATTACAGCACTCTTGCGGCCGTTGGAAACCAACCCTCCAACACGGGCCGCGCTGAATCAGGCTGGCCAACTACAAAAGAAAAAAATAGCAATTATCGGCGACCCAATCACATGGTTAACTTTTTCAAAGGTCTACTTTCCCAACGCCAGCCAGGAATCGGGATCGAAATAGCCCCAGACCGCATCAACATCATTCAGCTCGAAAAGAAAGCTCAGGCATTAAAATTAGGCATCCTAGCCTCAATAGAAGTTCCAGAAGACTATGTACAAGAAGGACAAATAGTCGATCCGCCGGGAATGGCAGAACTAATACGCGCCGTCCTCGCGGACAACAAAATCAAAGCCAAGCGAGTAGCCACAGCCATTCCTGGCCGCGAAGCCGTCATCCGCCTCATCCCAGTTCCAGCAGAGCTCAACGAAGAAGAACTGCGGGATTACATGAACGCAGAAGCAGGACTGTACTTGCCGTTTCCCAGAGAAGACGCCGACGTAGACTATCAAAAAATAGGCCTTTTTGTAGATGACGATGGAGTAGAAAAAGTGCAAGTCGTCTTAGTAGCAACCCGCAGAGAAGTTACCGACACATACATCGAAACATTCAAAGAAGCCGGACTGATTATAGACGTACTAGAAGTAACCAGCTTTGCCCTCATCCGCACCCTCAAAGACCAACTGCAACAATTTTCGTCCCAAGAAGCTGCTGTTCTCACCGCCATAGAATTTGACAGCACCGAGTTAGCTATAGTAGTGGACGGCATACCTCAGTTCAACCGTACCATCCCGATCGGCACCTACCAAATCCAGACCGCCCTCAACCAAGCCATGAACCTGCCACCAACCAGAGACACCAGCGAACTGCAAGGCATGACCCTGCCAGTCACAGATACAATGGGGGCATCGGGAGACGCCAATCCCGGCACAAATGCGATGATAAAAGTATTGGGAGAACTAGCAGACGAACTGCGCCGCTCAGTAGACTTTTACCTCAACCAGAGCGAAGAACTCGAAGTAGCGCAACTGCTGCTAGCGGGTCCGGGAGCTGCGATCGGCAAACTAGACGAATTTTTTATGCAAAGATTAAGCTTGCCCGCATCTCAAGTCGATCCCATCGAAACTCTAGGGCTAGAAATCAGCCAAGAAATTACCCCAGAACAGCGAGCAGGTTTAGGAGTCGCCCTAGGTTTAGGACTAAGGGAGGTTATGTGACCTAACAGTTGTAGATGAGAGAAAAACCGATTTGAAAATTTTAGGTAAAAGCCCCTTCCAAAAGAAGAAGGCAGAAAGCAGAAGGTAGAATAGTGGAGGTAGAAGGTAGAAGGTAAAAGGTAGAATATATCTGAGGTAGAAGCAGCCCCTTCCTTCAGTAGAAGGCAGAAAGTTGTTTCTTTCTTCCCTAAATAAATCCTTCACTTGTACCAGCAATCTTGGGTTCTGTCTAAAATCTAAAATTTCCCATTTAAATCTATAGCAACAGCCAAGACTGTTAGTACCTTCTTAATTGCTGAAACATAAGCGGTAGATCACTTTTTCCTTCTACCTTCTACCTCGTGCCTTCTACCTTCTACCTTCTACCTTCTACCTTCTACCTTGTGCCTTCTTCCTTCTGCTATAAAATCGAGTGAAGCCATGTACAGCCTAGATATTAATTTTCTCAACGACCGTCCCGACTACAAACCCGTTGCAGCCAAAAGCCCAGCTAAAAAAAGTTCAGGTGGAGCCAAAGACCAACTGCCCTTATATGGGGCGACGCTGTTTGCCATTGGCATCGTCGCCGCAGTCATGGGCGCCTGGTGGTGGGCGACTAACGAAAATACCAACTTGGCCAAAGAACAAGCAACCATCGATGCAGAACTGGCAAAGTTAAATACTCAAGCCAGCACCATCAAAGCCATCAACGCCGAAACCGACCAAGTTACCGCCGAATACAAAGCATTAGCTGGAGTATTCGACCAAATTAAACCTTGGTCGGCGATGCTGCAAGACCTCAGTGCCCGTACTCCGGCGGGAGTGCAAATTAACAAAATCGAGCAAATCGACCCAAGTCCCTCCCCCGTTGCAGCAGCACCCCCACCCCCCGCAGCAACCCCCGCCGCCTCCCCAGGGGCGAGTCCGTCTCCAGCCAGCCCCACCCCGGCCGCTGCTCCCCCGCCCGTCGTCCCGCAGCAGGCATCAAAAGTACAAATTTCAGGGATAGCCAGTACCTTTGCTCAAGTTAACGACTTTATGTTGCTAGTCCAGCGCTCTCCTTTCTTCCTTAACACCGATACCAAACTGATAGCGGCCACATTAAAAAACAACCCCGCACAATTACAAGTGCGTAACCAAAACGCAGCACCAGCAGAACTTCCCAAACTGCGACCGGTGGTGGAATATAAAATTGAAACGACGCTCAGCCCGACGGGGGCCTCCGAGTTGCTCCCCGAGCTGCGAAGCAAGCAAGCAGACGGGCTCGCAATACGGATAGAAACACTTCAAGAAAAAGGAGTGCTAGAAACACAAAAACCAGAGGTGAAAAAACAATGACAGCAAATCAGTTTATTCCCAGCGGCGCACAAGCAGAAGAGACAGGGGCTCAGGAAATATTCGGCATTAAGCTGACACCCCAAGTCCAAGCAATCGGCATCGCGGTTCTCGGCCTCCTCCTTGCCGGCGGCCTCGGCTACCAGTTCGTACTCCCGGAATTCCAAAAAGCCGACGCATCCAAGCAAAAAATTAGCGAAAGCAAGCAAACACAACTGCAATTGCAAACTCAAATTCAAAAAAAGGCAGAAGCAGAAGCCAAGCAAGAAGAAGCAAAACAGCGCCGGGCCAACGTGACGGCAATGTTTGCCAGCGACGCCAGCGCCAACACGCTTTTGCTTGACATGACCCAACTCGTTAATAGAATCAACGCCGGCGTGCAAGGAGATGACCTCAAGGCTAAAATTACCAAATTTGAGCCCGATATGCCGCCAGCAGCAGCAACCGCCGCGCCGGGAGCTGGAGACCCTGATATTCTCAGGGATACGTCCTTCGGACCGTCCCTGGCTGGCAAGCTCAGACGCAAAAAATTTAAGGTAGAGTTTGAAGGCACTTTCGCTCAAACCCGCAATTTTATGCGTAACTTGGAGTTGATGCAGTCCCTGTTGGTAGTTAGGAATTTGAAATCTGAATTGCTAGCATCAAATCAGCCAATTGAAGTTGATTTTTTGAAAGGGAAAATAGTTCCTGTAGAGCAGCCACCAACTAAAATTAAAACTGCTTTTGACTTGCACGCCCTGCTGCCGTTAAAGCAAGAAGAAAAACCGCCAACTCCGGCTCCGAGTCCTGGTGCTAAGTAGCGGTAGTTTGGCGGATAGATATTAGCTATTGTTCCAAACTCGCTCTTTCACAAGAAGGGAGAAGGCAGAAGGTTGAAATTGGAAGATTGAAGGTAGAAGTCAAAAAATTATGAATGCCACAAAAATATTTTTTATAGGGCAATCAAAAATTTTCTCTAAAACCAAATTTCTTCTAATACCAGTTTCAAAAAGTAATGAAACTGTATAGCAATCCTTGCAGGAGTCGTAATTTTTTACCCCACCCCAACCCTTCCCTTACAAAGGGGAGGGAGTAAGAAACCCACAAATGATGCGAGGATTGCTGTAGGATAGCTTCTAACCCTGATGTCATCAGTTATTCCCAATCGAAAATAGAAAATCGAAAAGGGCATAAATTCTTCCTTCTTCAAAAAGGCTCGAACCCTTGAATATTTTAGTCAGTTTAGCAGCTAGCGACAAAAGACTGCGAACAAAAAATAACACAGTGTAGTTGAGGAGAGAACGTGAAACAGCATCTACGGTTAAGTGGAGGACTCTTATGCAGCGTTGCAGGAGTTCTGATCGCCCAAGCCCCCGTCTTGGCAGTGCCGACTCAAGTCACAGGAGTGCAAGTAAGTCAAGCTAATAATGGCATAAATATTGTCATGGCGACAGAAAAGGGCGATCGCCCGCAAGTTTTCGCCATCAATAACGGCAATACTTACCAAGCCACAATTATCAACACCCAGCTCCGCTTGCCACAAGGCAACAGCTTCCGTCAAGATAACCCCGCTCCGGGCATTTCTTCAGTAGAAATCAGCCAGGTAGAGGCTAACAGCATCCGCGTTGTGGTGGCGGGCACCAACGGAGTTCCCAACGGACAAATTGTGCCGGGACAAGGCCAAAGCATCGTCCTTAGCGTTGCCGGACAGGGCGGTACAGCACAGTCTGCCCAAACTGCACCTCCGCCGCCTCCGGGACTGCCGCTGAGCCAAACCGCTCCCCGGCCTGCTCCCCAAGTCCGCACGTCGCAAACCCCAGGCGTGATGCTGCCAAATCCCGAAGTTACTGTTACCAGGAACGATCGCCCGCCCCTCCCCAGCGAGATTCAATCTCAAAGCAATCAGGCTGCACCTTTCCAACAGCGGGCCGTTGCTCCGCCCTTGGGAGATATCGCAGTGTCTAACATCGCCCCCGGTGCGGGAAATATTGAACTGAGTTCGGGAGAACGCATCCCCCGCTTGGTGCTGCGGGATGCCCCAGTCCGGGACGTTTTGGCTCTGCTGGCCCGCGCTGCTGGCTTGAACATTGCTTTTACAGGCGGCGGGGCCTCTGCTCAACCGGGCCAGCCCGCAGTGCCTGGTCAGCCGGGAGCCTCCGGCTCAGATGAAGGGCCGAAGATTTCTTTGGACATCGAAAATGAGTCGGTGCAAGATGTTTTTAATTATGTGCTGCGGCTCAGCGGGCTGCAAGCTAACCGGCAGGGGCGGACGATTTTTGTCGGTACTTCGCTGCCGATCGACTCACGCAATATTATCATTCGGACTCTGCGGCTCAATCAAGTTCGGTCTACGGATGCAGCTAACTTTTTGAGCGCTCAAGGCGCGGAAAGTCAACTGCCGATTACTCGGGTGACGATTCAAAGCGTGGGCCAGGGAAATGCGGCGCGGGATGTGGAAATTAGGGAACCGGACATTAAGGCGATCGGCGCTACCCAAGGCACCGGGCCGCTCTTGCTGAGGGGACTGTCGGTGCTGGCGGATGCAAGGCTCAATTCCATCACTTTGGTGGGCGACCCGCGCAAAGTTGACATGGCTGTGGCTTTCTTGACACAGCTAGATTTGCGCCGCCGTCAAGTCGCTGTCAACGTCAAGGTGATCGATATCAACTTGTTGGGAGACAACCAAAGTAGCAGCAGTTTCTCTTTCGGAATTAATAACAATTTCTTTGTCAATGACGACGGAGTAGCAAGTCTCAATTTTGGCGGCAGCGCCCCTCCTACCAGGCAGTTTGGGGACACGGGTGGCATAAATCCTCGACCGATCGTCCCCAATCCAGTAGAGGGGGACGTTTTCTACGATGCGAACGGCCGGCGTATCGTGCCGTTGACAGGTCAAGGTCTCGATACCGCCGCCAAAGGTGTGTTCCTCCGGCCCACAGCCCCAATTACTAATGACCCTACGCGAGTTGGAATTACGGATTACGAGCCTGGATCGGCAACCACTTCGGGAAGTGCAGATTTCGGCTTGTTCCCGCTGTTCCAGTATCCGAGGAGGTTCCTGTCGGCGTTGCAGGCAACTATTCAGAGCCGGAATGCCAAAATCCTGACCGATCCGACTCTGGTGGTTCAAGAAGGAGAAACGGCGAATGTGAATATTACTGATGAGGTGATTACTAACATCACATCGCAAACGCAGACTACTGGAAATACAAGTAACCAAACGGTGACGGCTGTCAAAGACAGGGCTGGTTTGCAGTTGGGGGTGGCGATCGATCGAATTGACGACAACGGTTTTGTCTCTCTGCGGGTGAACCCGATTATCAGGACACCCGGCAACACTCAAATCCTTTCGACTGGCGAGAACGCCAATAGTATCACTCTGCTGGGCGAGCGATCGTTGCAATCCGGGCTAATTCGCCTGCGGGACGGTCAGACTTTGATTGTTTCGGGGATTATCCGCGACGAAGAACGGGTTACAGCGAACAAGATTCCGATTTTGGGAGATTTGCCGATTATCGGTTCGCTGTTCAGGAGCACCAGTAAGGCCAACCAGCGAGCGGAGTTGATTGTATTGCTGACTCCGCAGATTTTGGATGATAGCGATCGATCGAACTTTGGCTACCAAAACAACATTAGTCCCGACGCGCGCCAACTGTTGCAGCGCAGTCAGCCCGTCCAGCCGAGACAGTAGGAACTAAGGAAAAATGCCTTGCTGTCAACTTTCCACGCTCTTTCCCCTGAGTCCGACAGTCCGACAGGGGTTGAAACCCCTGCCTCAAAGCTAAAGTCCTCGCTTCCAAGGACTAAAGAACTCATTAGTCCTATGCAAGAAGACTATCAATCACTCTTTCAGTCGTCTTCAGACGACTTCAGCTATGAGACAGGGACTTCAGTCCCTGGCGGGTTTCAGTCCCTGGCGGGTTTCAGGAGAATGAAACAGCCCTGCCCACGGGGGAAAGAAAGATGGGAAAGGAAGAAGGAAGAATGAAAAGACTTTTCCTTTAGCCCTTGACAAATTACATTTTATTCCTTCTATTTCTCCTTTTTTTCTGCTTTCAAATCCACCGAGGCGAGAAATCTTCTCTCCAAGGTGGTATTTTTTTACCTAAATTTTGGGATTAATTAAAAAAATTGTCCAAATCCATATAAATTAAAGGTTCCACCGATCCATAACGGTCGGCAAGACTTTAGAATAATGCAGTGAAAATTAGATGCTGTGGGGTTTTCAGCAGTTAGAAACAAAAATTCCTTTTCTGACCAATTATCCTAGGGTAATTGGTATTCAGCAGGAGTTGTGATTCGGGGAAGCGGACGGGAGCAATCGGGAACCACCCAAACCTCCCAAGCCACACCTCAATCCAGTTGATAACTCACGGCTAATAGTTGAACTAACTCTGTTTAACGTAATTTTGCAAATCCAGAAGGAGTTCGCAATGAACAAAGGTGAATTGGTTGATGCAGTCGCGGAAAAGGCTAGCGTGACGAAAAAACAGGCAGATGCTGTTTTGAGTGCCGCCCTCGAAGCAATCATGGAAGCTGTCTCCGATGGCGACAAGGTGACGCTGGTCGGTTTTGGCTCGTTTGAGTCGCGGGAACGCAAGGCCCGCGAGGGTCGCAATCCCAAAACTGGCGACAAGATGGAAATCCCGGCAACCAGAGTTCCTGCATTTTCCGCAGGGAAGTTGTTTAAGGACAGAGTTGCACCGCCGAAAAACGCAGAATAACTGGCGAACTGAGTCTTGATTAGACCTGTACACGGTGGGAATTTAGCTTGGGCAGCCGCACTGGCAGGCTGCCCTCCCTCTGCTATTCTCGATTTTTCTGCGAGTATCAGTCCTTTGGGCCCTCCTGAGTCTGCCCTGGCTGCGATTCAAGCACACTTGAGCAGTCTGACGGCTTACCCTGATCCGGATTATGGGGAGCTCAGGACTGCTTTGGGGGAGGCTTTGAATGTTGACCGGGATTGGATTTTGCCGGGGAATGGTTCGGCGGAATTGTTGACTTGGGCGGCTTGGGATTTGTCGAAGCTGGAGGCGACTTATTTGGTGACTCCGGCTTTTGGCGATTACTGGCGGGCTCTTTCGGCTTTCGGCGCGCAGGTGCTGAAATGTCCTTTGGAACTCGAATCGTTGGACGCAGAGGCTGGAAGCCGGTTAGGAACGGATGATTTTTCGGTTTCTAACCGTTCCCTTGTCTCCCCTTCTCTCCGTCTCCCGGTTCCTCTTGCTCTCGATGCCGATCATCGACGAGGTTTGCTCCTGAACAACCCGCACAATCCTACGGGTTTGCTGTTTGGTAGGGAGGCGATTTTGCCTTATGTGAAGCAGTTCGGTATGGTGGTGGTGGATGAGGCCTTTATGGACTTTCTACCGCCTTCTGAGCAGGAAACTTTGATCGATGCTGTTGAGGAGTTTCCTAATTTGGTGATTTTACGATCGCTCACTAAATTCTATTCTCTGCCGGGACTGCGGTTGGGCTGCGCGATCGCCCATCCCGATATTCTGCGCCGCTGGCAGTTACTGCGCGATCCTTGGCCTGTGAATGCTTTGGCTGCTGCTGCTGCTGCTGCTGTGGTGCGAGATACTGTTTTTGAGCAGCAAACTTGGGATTGGCTGCCTGTTGCTCGCCGAGAGCTATTTGAGGGTTTGGCTAATTTGCCAGGTTTGCAGCCTTTTGCCGGGGCGGCTAATTTCTTGTTGGTTAAGGCGTCGATGTCGGTTTCTTCGATTCAAAAAAGTCTGTTGGAACGACACCGGATTTTGATTCGGGATTGTTTGAGTTTTCCTGAGTTGGGCGATCGGTTTTTTCGGGTGGCTGTGCGCTCTAGGGCGGACAATCTGCGGCTGATTGCTGGACTTAAAGAAGTCATTAGTCATTAGTCATTAGTCATTAGTCAGTTGTCCGTTTACAGTTGTCTGTTGTCAGTTGACAAACCGATTTTATTGGTCGTTCGAGCGCACTTCCCAAGAAACCCAGTTTCTCTGATAAATCTTGGATTTGGCAGCGAAGTATCTAGGAAGAAACCGGGTTTCTGACCCCGCGCGCCGATCGTCATAAACTAATGACTAATGACTAATGACTACTGACTACTGACTAATGACTAATGACTACTGACTACTGACTAATGACTAATGACTACTGCCTTCTTTATTTATGCTTGACTATGATTTAGTGATTATTGGTGGAACTCCGGCCGGACGTTATGCTGCTTTGACTGCAACTAATTTCCCGGCCCGCGTTGCTTTGGTGGAACCGCTAAGTAATTCGCAAGATTTGCCTACTGGGGGGAAAGAGTCGATCGACCTTGGTTTGAGATACAGCCAAACTTTGAGGGAGGCTGCTCGTTTTGCCCAGCAGATCAGCCGCCAGCAGTTGGGACTTCGCTGGGAAGTCGCTAATTCCTCTATGCCGCTCAAATTGCGGTTTGACGGGGTTCTAAAGTGGGCAGATGATGTTGTTTCTAATTTGTCAGAAATTGATTCTCTCGGCCTTTTGGCTGCTCGCGGGGTTGATGTTATTTTTGGCAACGGCGAGTTTGTTGCGAAACCGGATTTGGCTTTTGTTGCAGGTGGGCGTTCATTGCGATCGCTCTGTTATTTGCTAGCTTGTCCAACTTTGCCGGCGATTCCCAATATTGAAGGACTTTCGTCTGCTGGCTTTTTTACTTCGGAAACTGTCGGGCAATTAGCAAAACTTCCCCAGTTGCCTAAAAGTTTGGCTGTAATCGGTGCCGATCCCAGCGGTGTTGAAGTGGCTCAAACTTTTGCTCGGCTAGGGGTTGCTGTCACTTTGGTGGTGAAAAGTTCGCACATTTTGGCTAAAGAAGACCGGGAAGCTGCTGGTTTGGTGCAAGCTGGAATGGAAGCTGAAGGAGTGCGGATTCTGACTGCAACTGAGGTGACTCAAGCTAGGGTGATTGAGGGTAAAAAGTGGATTCAAGCAGGGCCAAGGGCGATCGAAGCTGAGGAGATTTTTCTGGCTGCGGGTAGAGGACACAATTTTTCATCGTTAAATCTCGAAGTGGCTAAGGTTAAATTCAGCGATCGGGGGGTGATTTTAAATGAAAAGCTCCAAACAACTAATCACCGCATTTACGCGATCGGCGATGTTGCTGGGGGTTATCCGTTCCCTCACATCGCTAATTACGAAGCAGCAGTTGCTCTAAAAAATGCTTTGTTTTTGCCAATGTTTCAAATAGATTATCGCGGGATTCCTTGGGCGATTTTTTCTGATCCCCAGTTAGCGAGAGTTGGCTTGACAGAAGCGCAAGCAAGGCGTCGTTTTGGAGACGATCTGATTGTTTGTCGGGAATATTTCAAAAATGTTGAAAGAGCTCAAATGTCCGGGGATACAACTGGTTTTTGTAAGATTGTCGGGCGTCGCAACGGGGAGATTTTGGGAGCGAGTATTGTGGGACCGCAAGCTGCTGAGTTGATTCACGCGATCGCTTTGGCTGTGCGTCACGGGATGAAGGTTGAGGCGATCGCCGAACTTCCTTATATTTGGTCGAGTTTTTCGGCAATTAATGGTCAAACTGCTGCTGTTTGGGAGTCGCAGCGCTTGGGCAGAAACACTTTTAAGCATAATTTGTGGGAGAATTTGTTTCACTGGCGCAGGTATTGGAAGTGAAACAATCAAAGGGGTAATTGGTAATTTGTAATTGGTAAGTATGTGAGTGGCAAAATATAATTGACTTGGGCTAATTCCATAGTCTGCTTCTGAATTTTGGCATTAAATGCCTGATTCACTTACAGCACTTTGCTTAACGATTAGGTACAGTAGTAGAGGTGGTAAAAAAGAGAAAAATGAAACCCTACTCCCTAGATATGCGTCAAAAGATCGTTG
>NZ_JAUBVE010000204.1:0-1318 GCF_036705715.1 Microcoleus sp. AT3-D2
ATTTATGAAATCATCCATCCCTTTGCCGTCCTCCGACGCCCACTTACCTGTAACCGATAGTACATCGCAGCCATAGGCTTTCAGGTGTTTAGTTAACTTGGCTTCTGCACGGCGAACATTCTTTATGGTTTCCACTCTCTCAGGTGGATCGGAGTCGTAAGCGATGATAAAACCAAAACCCGCTTCAGCTAATCGTTTCAGCCCTGGTACCAAGTCGGGTGTACCCTTTGCCGCTGGTGTTAGGGCCATGTCAACTCCCATTACCGCCACCGTAGGGATATCCCACATACAACCTTTTATTGCCTTTATGCACCCTTCAGTGATGAGTAGGTAGGGCTTACCATTTATTGTGAAGCACCGGGCTTTAAGCGCATCTAAATCAGTCCAAAAATCCTTGATTTCAGGGTGCTTAGGAAGAAAAATATCATATTCACCCTTGGGGGTGCGGTATTTCGGCTCTTTGCCATCTGCTGATGGCCACGGGGTGAGGGGCTTTAGTTGCAGTTGTTTGAGGTCATCCGAATAGAAAACTATGCAGGGTGATTTTGCCTCATATCCCAGCAATACCGTGGCTTTCGGGATATCGGCACTGCCACAGTTTGCACATATCCAGTCGAGGGGAAGCTTGCGCTCGGTTCTCAGATGGTCGCGATCGGTGCTACTTAGCGAAAATTTGAGGCAAGAATCGGCGGTAGTTGTTGCAACAGTGGAACCAATCGAGTTATGATGTTGAGACATGATGATTTTACTTTTGGGTAAATCAGCAGAAGCCGTTCTTCTTGGTCGCCAAACTAAAAAGGGAGCGGTTTTTTGCTGTGTTTGTAGTTACAGATATATCAGACAATAAGCGTGGCGACCAAGCGCGGGCCGCCTACCCTTGATTGTTACTGGAGGATAGGTGAAATATTGAGGCCGGGAGACGTGAACTATCAGCGACTTCTCTCTCCATCCCTTGCCGTATGCAATCCTCTTACTCCCCCCGTCAAGTCGCAGACCGTGGATTTCACTTCAGAGAATCACTTGGCATTCATTGTAGCAGCATTTCCGAGTAGTGTAAGTGGCAACAAATAGGCGATCGAGATGTGAGAGGACGGCTCACTCTGTATAAGTCTTTGATACCTATACAGAGTATAGATAGCACTCCGATAACCAGTGAACCCTAATAGGGTTAGAAAATTGCCATCATGTTCTAGTTATGTTTTCTCCGCCGACTTGTAAAGGTGAGCTTTGCAAAAAGTCCGAAACAGCTTGAGGGCGTTTTCTTCCGAGGGCTGTTCGCGACAACATTGGGCAAAGTCGGTGATGACTTCAGTCAATA
>NZ_JAUBVE010000205.1:0-1289 GCF_036705715.1 Microcoleus sp. AT3-D2
TGCATTATTATTGCCAGGAAGTCCCAGCACTTTCTTAAAATGCCGTCGTAAATGAGCCAGACACTTCTGTTGGGCTGTGATTGTGCCACCATTATAAACACTGAAATCATCTGAGCTTAAAACTCCAGCAAATTCTGTACCCAGCATGGTTTCCAATTCCACACGCCCCCTGGTATCTGCGGCATGAAATAAACAGAATCCTTCTCCACTAGCTGTCCATAACCATTCTTTAACCCCCATGACACACTCTTAGTGTTTCATCTACATGAACATTTGATTGAAGAGGTGCCCATTCCCACAGTGCATTAATCGCTGGCTTGACTGCTGTTGCTACTCGTTGATTGGTTTTTTGCAATGTTCCTACTCCCACTTCAATCCTGCCGAGTTCCCACAAAAGCTCAGTCAGCTTTTCGTAGGAAAGATGCCCATAATTACCTAGCCAGACTAATAGTGCTTGCAGATTAACACTTAAGTCTTGTCCTGGAACTATTCCCAGGGGTGGTTCTCCTCTAACTACTGCACCACATTCGAGGCATTTACACGATTGTGTCTGATATTCGACGACCTCGATTGGTTTGGCGACTAGACTTGCTACTTGCTGCCTGTGGATGTTAATTACTTCACTTAATTCTTGACTACCACAATTTTGACAGATGCTGGGTGAGCTAATTTCGGTTCTGTCTACTCGTCCAAACCCTTTTCGGGTTTTCCCCTGATGACCTGGTTGTCCACCTGGTTTCTTTTTCTGGTCTGCTTCTGGTTTGACTGTTGGTTTCTCTGGTTTTTGGAGTAGATCCGTTGATGGAGGTTTTGATGAAGTTTGACTGGTGGTTTGATTTTTGCCCGTAGCAATCGCTAGTTTTTCTTGCAATTCTTCAATGATTTTTTGCAGCCCCAGTACCAGTTCTACCAGTTCAGCTTGGCTCAACTGCTCGATTTGGGTTTTTTCTTTCTGTCTGGTGGCTGCGGGCTTTTTCATTCGTTTATTTTACCAGTTTTTGACACTTAAGTCTTTTTTGACCTGAATCCTTACCTTTACTTAAAGGCTTTTTCTTAGTCTTTTTGATGGGAGTTCGGCTATGAGGATGAATCTTGTCAATCCCCTGATATCCCTTATCTGCTAATAGTTCTGTCTTTTTTCCGGTAGTCTATCTGACTTTCTTTCCAAATTCTAAAATCGTGTACCTTCCCTTTCGTGACTGCGATACAGAGAATTTCTTTCGTTTTTTGATTTACCAAGACCTGTGATTTCACTGTATGGCACTTTTGCTTGCCACTGTAATATCTCT
>NZ_JAUBVE010000206.1:0-1265 GCF_036705715.1 Microcoleus sp. AT3-D2
TGAAAGTCTTGCTATACAAGAAGTCTAGGAAGACAAGAGGGCGTTGTGTTGTGAGGCTCAAATCGGATTGCTATAGTTACCAGGCCGAGTAACGAAGTGAAGCAATCTCAAACCGAGTTTTTTGGTAATTCGTCGTGCGTAATTCCTGATATATTTAAGGGCGATTATCCTATAAATTGGCTTGGAGTTTTTGGACTTCTGTTAATAGTGGCATATCGAGTTCCAGACAAATGTTTTCGGCGCGAGCGCAGTAATCTTGGATAGTTTCTAAAGGTACTGTATTGACCAGTAAGCTGGTTTTTGCTAATTGAAACAATGACTGGGCAGCACGAGCCTGAGCGTCTATTCGATCAAAAATCATCAATCCAGCGTTGAAATGCTCAAGAGCCTCTTCAAGTTTTCCTATTTCCAAATAAGTTATTCCTAACTCATACAGAGCATCTCCCTCACCGGGATTTTCAGTTTCACGGCAAAGTTCTACACACCGCTTAAGTAAACGTATTGACTCCCGATATTCCCCTGATTTTCTGTAGGTAATCCCTAAACTTCTGATGGCACCAATTTCGGCGTGTTTATCTTGAATTTCTCGACAAATTTCTAGTCCTTTGATTTGGTAATCTATAGAAGTTTTATAATTTCCTAATTTACTATAAATGCCAGCTAAACCTCCTAGAGCATAAGCTTTTCGTTTGGGATCGCCAATATTGATAGCAATTTCTAAGTATTGATTCATATATTGTTCTGCCGTCTCATATTCTCACCTAATTTCATATAAATGCCCTAAATTTCCTAGGGCAATTCCCACGCTTTCTTCAAATTTTATTTGCCGCGCAATTTCCAAAGCTTGCTGATGACAATTGAGGCAGTTATTATAATCTCCTTTGCTACTATAAATAACACCCAAATATTCTAAAGCTTTGCATTTAGTATGACTTTCTTCAAGGTCAGTAGCAATTACTATAGACTCTTGTAAGTATTCAATTGCCATTTCAGTATTTCCCATAGAAAGAGCCATATAACAAAGGGTTGCTGCCTCTAATTTGCGATAGCCTATATTATGAGATATCAATAAACTTTTTTGGTAATAATCTTGTGCAATTTTCCATTGACTCACAGCGTTATAAGCGTTTCCTAAACCTAGCAAAATTTCGCCATGTTCGGAAATTGAGCTTACTAACTTATCTCCAGATTGCAGGGCTATTTCGTTCTAGACAGTAGGCAGGGTTTAGGTTTAGAGTTTAGAAGTCGGATTCACCCTAACTTAT
>NZ_JAUBVE010000207.1:0-1247 GCF_036705715.1 Microcoleus sp. AT3-D2
TTCATTTTTTTATTGTCACAATCAAGTATTGCATATAATTGTATCATAGTCTTGATAATGATTTAGGATTGCTATATTTGCAGGGGAAAGTCTGGGAACTATTGGCGATGCAGATCGATCTGGTGATGGCGGATCGTATTGCTCCTGTGACAGCCCCGAAACTGCGTCCTGATACGATCGCGCGATTGCACCATGCTAAAGAAATTTTGACAAACCAACTGGAGTATCCGCCGTTGTTGTCTGAGTTGGCGCAACTGGTGGGGGTGAGCGAGCGCACTCTCCAGCGAGGCTTTCAGACTCTTTTTAAAACTACGGTATTGGGCTATGTGACAGAGCAACGCTTGCTACGCGCCGAATGTCTGTTGCGTCAGGGCTATCGCACAGTGGCAGAAGTGGCAAACCTAGTCGGCTATGGACATTTCGGACATTTTGCTGCTGCCTTTAGGCGACAGTTTGGGATCGCGCCGAGTCAGTGCGTAGCAGGGGAAAAGCTTGCCAGCAAACATTTCTAGCAGAATGGCGGTTTTTGGATCGTGATTGGCGGTTTTTGGATAGACAGGGCGAGATTGATTTCTTTACACTAACTTTGGTTAATTGCAAATAAGTTGCAATAGTTTGTTTTTGGTGTAAGGAGTTATGACCAGTATGAAAAGCGCTTTAGTAAATTTGCCAATGAATTTGTCGGTAAAGTTAGCTTTGTTAGTGGTTGTGTCGGGTAGTTTGGTCGGTGGCATGGCGCTACCAGCATGGGCAGAAGAAAAATCGTAATTGCTCAACTAGGGGAAAAAAAGGGAGCCATCAATAGAGAGAGCTTGTTGAATAGATTGATAAGCAGTTAAACCTTGACGCTTCCCAGTATTGACAACTGAACGAACTGCTGCAAATAAATCTCGCCCCCATGGAGAACGGAAGCCATTAGTCACACGGCGAAATATCACGCTCATCCTAATCGCCTGTTCACTACTATTATTCGTTGGTGGAATCCCCGCATCTTCCAGAAATAGAAATAAATTGTCAATGAGCCCACCATAGCGTTTTCGTAACCGGATACCATCCGGATGATGTGGCGCTAAATTTAAAATCCCGGTTAATCTTGCCTGTAAATTTTCTCGGTATCGCTTGAGTCTGGCATCGTCGATTTTTTCTCGTCATCGATGGATGATAAAAGCCCTTAGGAATGAAAAATAAATAACTTAATGAATTACTCAGGTTGGGGTACGGCTCGATAATTCCATTTGGGCAAATAT
>NZ_JAUBVE010000208.1:0-1246 GCF_036705715.1 Microcoleus sp. AT3-D2
CAGGGTAAGCTCATCTAATTTGGTATAAATTGTACTTGACTTTAAGGGCAAGATATGAATGAGTATCCAGTCAATAGCGGTTCAATAGAATCCATTAAAGGTCTTGTGACGAGATCCCTTTTCCAGTGTAAGTGATGCTCGTAGCGGGCGATCGAATCACCAGGAGCGATCGCTCCACCACGGGCGATCGAATCACCACGGGCGATCGCTCCACCACGGGCGATCGACCCGCAGCCTTAAAGATGTCAAATGCGTCCTATAATACTGCTTCAGATCAGTCACGAAGGGTGAGGAAAAAACAATGCAGAAAGGATTCGCTCGTGTTGTGAATCAGCCCAAATCATCGCCGACGATCGACAGGCCAAGACCCATCGACCTGCAAGACTTACAAATGGGCTTATCAACTTATTTTGACGATCTACCAGACCCCAGAGTAGACCGAACCAAACAACACTTACTCAAAGACATTCTGGTAATTACCATCTTAGCTACGATCGCCGGCGCTGTCGGGTGGGAAGACATCGAAAATTATGGCTTGAGCAAGCAGCAATGGTTAGAAGAATTTTTAGAGTTACCTAATGGCATCCCCAGCGATGATACATTTCGTCGTGTATTTGAAAGGCTGGACCCGAAAGCTTTAGAGCAGAAGTTATCGCAATGGTTGCAACAAATCATGGGTTCAGTTTTCCAAGAAATTATCCCGATAGATGGCAAAAGCTTGCGAGGTTCTTACGATCGAGAGAAAGGTTTAAAAAACTTACATTTAGTGACAGCTTGGGCGAGCGAACAGCGTTTGGTACTCGGGCAAGTAAAAGTTGAAGACCACTCCAATGAAATTACAGCTATTCCAGCACTACTAGAATTAATCGACATTTCCGGAGCGATTATCACCATTGATGCGATGGGGACGCAAACAGAAATAGTCCGACTGATTCGTCAGAAAAAAGCCGATTATGTCGTGGCACTAAAAAGCAATCATCCCACTCTTTACAATCAAGTTAAATCTTGGTTTGAAACTGCAAAAATTCAGGAATTTATGGGAGTTGAAATGAGTTATGATTCGCGAACCGAAAAGGGTCATCATCGCGTCGAAACTCGAAAAGTCTGGTCGGTATCAGTTGCCCAATTAGGAGGACTTTACAAGCAAGAGCAATGGGCAGGATTGCACACTATTGTTATCGTCGAAAGAGTGCGTCATCTGTGGAACAAAATCACTCACGAGGTACAATTTTACTTAAGTTCTTTA
>NZ_JAUBVE010000209.1:0-1228 GCF_036705715.1 Microcoleus sp. AT3-D2
AAGAAACTGGGGGCTCCACGTAAATATGATGGCAAGGTTGACTGCCATGATTTGAGTCGTCTTAATTTTGTTAAAGACCTAAAACCGGGAGTTTCCTTATATACATTAGTTGTGTGGAGTTGTTGTTTGAATTGCCCAATTAGTTTGGCTTGTATTTCTGAGGTTCAAGCCAACGGACAAATTAAAAATGCTTTATTATTTAGCACTGATATTCACTTACCGCCTGAGCAAATTGTTGAATATTATCAGGCTCGTTTCCATATTGAATTTATTTTTCGTGATGCCAAGCAATTTACGGGATTGTCTGATTGTCAAGCTCGTCATTTACCACGGCTTGATTTTTATTTTAATGCCAGTCTTATTGCCTTACATTTGACCAAACATCAACTATCTAGTTGTCCTTCATCTGCTAAGTCGTTTGTCTTTTCAATCTGTTTTTATAAACGCCTAGAATTCAATAAGCATCTACTTTGTACCTTTATTGATAAGTTAGATTTAGACCCGGATTTGATTTTAAATCATCCAAATCTTCCTTCAGTCTTGTCTTATGGTACTCTGGCTGCTTAAAAACTGTCCGGAGTATTGTTATAACCCACATTCCGCAGGTCTTTAAATACAATTGATGGTTATAAATTTGAAAAATTCAAGCCTGAAGTGATTACGGGGCAATCACTTCAGGCTTTTTTGAGTTACAATGAACGAATTAGGATTAAAGAGGAAAAAACCATGAATGAGCATCAAGAAGCCATAAAAGTCCTAAATTTAGACCATCTAGGAATAGTAGCAGGCATAATAGACGAGATGGAATTAGTAGAAGAAGTAAACAAAATAGTAGGAATAACAACCCAAGAAATTCTCAGCCCAGGACAAGTCATGAAAGCAATGATTTTGAATGGACTAGGCTTTTTAAGCGCCCCATTATACATATTCGAGGAATTTTTTGTAGGAAAAGCAACATCACATCTAATCGGAAAGGGAATACTACCCGAACATCTAAACGACGATCGACTAGGAAGAGCCCTCGACAAATATTACCAAGTAGGAACCACAAAACTCTTCACAACAATCGCCATGAAAGCCGCCCATAATTTCCAAGTAAAAATGAAGAGCATCCACGCTTGATGGAAGTTCAATGTACGTACAAGGAGAATATACAGCGGATTCCAGGTTTATGAAGTACAGTAGCAGCAGCTTGTAAACCAGTTTTTAAAGTGCTGTGGATTAACCA
>NZ_JAUBVE010000210.1:0-1212 GCF_036705715.1 Microcoleus sp. AT3-D2
CTCATCTTTTTTCACAGTTTTACTAGCTTTTTCATTTTAGCCCTTTTTCATATATTTGCAAAAGTGAGATGCACCCTTCTATTTTCCTTGATATTGAGACTATATTATTTTTGTTTCGCAAGATAAAATATAAATTTTCTTTTTTAGGTAATGCTTTAACTCGTTCAGAACTTGAAAATCCTCTATCCATTACAGCGACTCCCTTCTGGGGCAGGGCTGTTTCATTCTCACGAAAATCGGGATTTTGTAGGGGCGGTGCCAAGAATGCCCGCCCCCACCCCAGGGCGGTTTCATTCTCACGAAAATCGGGATTTTGACTCTTGTAGTGCCAAGAATGTCTACCCCCCCACAGGCATTGGTGACAAGTTAAGGCTGTAAGTTTTTTGTCAAGAGGTTTTTGGAGAATTCTTGAAAAAGAATTGGTCAGAACCTCGTTGCTTTTCAGGAAAAGGGGCGACGATTAACTTAACATTTGGTTTTCGCTCCTGTTTAATAATTCCTAAATCGCGATTTTCGTGGGCAGGAAAATATTAACTGGATCGGTTGCTTTACCTTTATGATGAGCCATCGTAAAATGATAAAGACCGCGATAAATCATTTCTAAAGAAATCCGATCAAAAGGTATAGCTAGTTCATCGGCTACTGCATCACCTAAGTCTACTAAAATTGCATAAAATAACCAAGCTTCCCAAATTTTTAATTTAATCCCATTGATTGAACCTGTCCATAAATAGCTTAAATCTAATAGCTTTTTTACTAGATTAAATTCCTGTTCAATCCGCCAACGTCGTCGATATAAATCTGCAACGACATAAGGGGGTAATATCTCCGGTTTTCAGACACTGGTTAAATACGAATACCCGGCTTTTCCTCAACGAACTTCAATCAAACCTAAAGTAATAAACGGAGTTCTCTTTGTTCCAGACCCTAGACGTATCTTACGGTCTCGCAGTCCATAACTATCTGTAAACACTTGCTCTACTTTGATTGCTGCTCCTTTCTTTATTCTAGTAATAAAGTTAACTTCTTGCTCGATTAATTTTAACCAAAACTTAAAGTGATAAAATCCTATATCTAATAATAGGAACGTATTTTCGGTGACTAAATTGAGGATATTTTCTTCAAGTCTTAACTCACTGTAGTTTAGACTAAAAAATGAGCGCAGCTAAAAGTAGCCACCTTTGAATCTCAGGCAAGCTGTTGCTCAAAAAC
>NZ_JAUBVE010000211.1:0-1201 GCF_036705715.1 Microcoleus sp. AT3-D2
ACTCATCTTTAACTCGGGTTGAATAATCAATCACTCCCCATCGCCAAAAAGCGATCAATTATTCAGCAAGCCCTATATTAGAAAATATCTGTGAATTCAAATTTCTTATATCTCGCCAAAATCGCAAAATAATGATACTAAAATTAGAAAAGGTAGGCACAAATATTTTTCCTACAGTGAATGTAAGAAAATCCTTAGTCATCAAAGCCAGAACTGCGGAATGTGGGTTTTAAGATCGGGGAAAAAAAGCAAGTTGTACTAGCTTTGGATCAAGCAGGGTGGCATACTGCCGGGAAACTTGAAGTCCCAAAAGGTATTCACATTGTTGAGATGCCATCTTACTCTCCAGAACAACAACGGGCAGAAAGACTTTGGCCACTTACAAATGAGCCTCTGGCTAATCGAACATTTGAAAATCTTGATGAATTAGAAGAGGTTTTATTTGAGCGTTGCAAACAATTACTTCAACAGCAAGATTTAATTCGGGGTTTAACAAACTTTCACTGGTGGCCTCAAGTTCCAGTTGCTGCTTAATTATGGGTAAGTACCCGGACATGATATTACTCCTTTCCCGCTCAAAGAGTACAGAAAATGCTATTTTTAAAAAAAAGCGAGGAAAATATCAATGAATCTGAGCCAAAGATTGCGATTAGTAAGCCTAGATAAAAAGCAGTGGCAGCGACTATATTACAGGGAGCATCCCGCTTTTTAACTAAGCAGAAATACCGAGCTTGATGTCGTTGTTTAAATATGCACATCTTAGTCTTAAAATTTGAGGCACATTTTTTTCGTGCCACTGTGCACCTACAATCTTAATTCTTACTCCAATCTGTTTAATTAAAGACTCTACAGCTCCCGAACCAATATCAATACCCTGCTGTTGATACTTCTGGTAATCTGGGATTCTTGACTGATGTTTTCGGAGATAATTCTGGAACTTTTTACTTTCTTTAGCTCTAACTCCTATAAACTCAGCTATAGCTTCTACTGTTGCTCCTTGCCACAGTTGATTCTTCGCTCTCCTCAGTCGTTTGAGCGAACCTCCGACTCTATGTAGATTTTCTATCAAATGATACCAATCGAGTACCTCTCTTCTTTTCTCAATAGTCCCAATTTGCTTAAACCAATACTCCGGACAGTTTTTAAAGAGAGATGCGACGCCTACGGCAAGCAACGCTTACGCAATAAATCACAGAAGCGA
>NZ_JAUBVE010000212.1:0-1197 GCF_036705715.1 Microcoleus sp. AT3-D2
CAAACCTTTTAAGTGGACATATAAGGGTAAAGTCTTGGCTGTTTAATAGTCTGTGTATTTACGCCGAGCTGTACTAGAGCTAACTCATAATTGTAAATTGCTGACAACAAATTACAACGCAGACCATAACGGCGACGGCGATTCCGATAACGACTCGACAATATTTTAAAAATTTTGAGACTCCGATTAACGTGTTCAATCACGATTCGCTCCTGTGCTAAAACTCGATTGTAGTCTTTTTCTATTCGAGAAAGTTTCCCATTTTTTAGTTTCTTTCTAGGGATATAACTATTCGTGTGGTAATCCTTTATCCCTTGATAGCAACTATCTTGTAAGCTATTTGTTTCGGGATGAAAATTAGTTTTACTTTTTTTAAATAAGTTAAAATCGTGGCAATGCCCTGATCCAAAAGCAGTACAAATAATTTCTCTTGTCTCTTGATTAATTACCAATTGAGTTTTTAGAGTATGACATTTTTTCTTGCCTGAGTAATATGTTTTCTGTTTTTTTTTGGTCGCTCAATCGCTGTTTCTGTGACATCCATTACCACGAATTCAGGATAATCAGAGTCTTTGAGTAATGCCTTTTTCCCCGGAATACGGAACTTTCCCGTTTTCATTAAAGTTGATTCGATATCAGTTACAATTCGGTAAATAGTTGATTCAGATACTCCCCAACTTGTCCCAATATGAAAATATGTTCGATATTCTCTCCAATATTCCAAGGCGATTAAGACCTGTTCTTCGAGAGTTAGGATGGTGCGACGACCTCTTCTGTCTTTCTGATTTTATGACTTGAAATTTTCCAAGGCGTTAACCATTGCTTTTAAGGTTTGAATTTTGATACCAAATCTACGTTGAAATTGCGAAGGTTTCAAGTTTAGATAAGATTGATTTTTCATGATTTACTTATTGTGTAACGACAACACAACTTTATAGCATTTTATCCTGTTTATTTATAGCAAGACAAGAGTGAAAATAAGTTAGGAGTTGGGATTCAATCAACTCTCAGCCAAATTTTTCATTGTATCATAAAATTATTTTGCAAGAGGTCTAATATGCAATTGACGCCTTTGACAGGATTTTTGCTCCAGGGATGAAGAGGTTATTATTAAGAAATAAAAAATAAATAAGTTGATGAATTATCGGTTATACTGAAAAAAGTGCGCTTATTGCAATTTTCACCCAAACAGAGATT